>DASUMP010000271.1:0-9376 GCA_036277635.1 Acidimicrobiia bacterium
AGACAGGGAGAGGGCGGCCCGCCTGTTCACTCCCGGGTAGACCGCTGGAGCGTGCAGGCAACTGCACGCCGAGAGGGATGGCCGCACAGGGCGCGCGAGCGCCTGGACAGAATCCGGCGTACAGGCCGACTCACCACCACCACCGGACGTCGATCGGGTGCCGTGCGCGGTTGACCGGTCGTCGGGCGGGCCATACCGTCTCGGCCGGACCGGGCGCAGGGGCGCCGGTGGTGCGGGGGTGGGGATGATGGCTCGTCGCTCGTTGGTGGTCGTGCTCGTCGCCGCGCTCAGTTCGGCGCTCGCGGCGACCACGCCGGTGGGTGCCTCGTCGCACTGCCCGACGCCGCAGAGCGGCACCTGGATCGGAACGTGGACGTCCGATCAGTTCGCTGCCGCGGGCAGCGGGCAGATGGACCTCACCTTCAGCGGCTCATCGGTGACCGGGACGATGACGTTCGTGACCGGCACGTCGATCATCAGCAACAACGAGCCCATCACCGGCACCGTGACGTGCGCGACGGTCACCGCGAGCACCGGGACGGTGCAGTCGGTCGCAACACTCGGGCAGGACGGCGCGAGTGCAATCGGCACATACGAGGTGCCGGGCGTGGACACCGGCACCTGGCGCGCCGCGCTGGTGACCAGCCTCGTGTCGGGGTCCGGAACCGTGCTCACCACTGACACGGGAAGCGGCGCGACGCCGTCGGATCCGGTCCAGATCGCGATCGCCTCGCCGATCTCGGGCTCGCTCTCGATCGGCGAAGCGAGCACCGCCAACGCGATCGTGAGCGGGTACACACTGCTCGGCAACGTGGTGAGCATCGTCGCGCCGCCCGCGTCCACGGCCAGCCCGATCCAGCTCGTGTTCGAGCTCGACGACGCGTCCCTCGGAGGATTGTCCGCGTCGCAGATCGAGGTGTTCCGCAACGGTGTGCTGGTGCCCGACTGCACCGGGTCGCCCGGGACCGCCTCGCCCGATCCGTGCGTCGCCGACCGCACCACCGACGGCGACGGTGACGCCGTCCTCACCGTGCTCACCAGCACCGCGAGTGTGTGGGCACTCGGCGGTGACCTCAGCAGCGTCCCGGTCCCCGACGGCATCGCGATCGGCGACGCGTCCGTCGTCGAGGGCAACGCCGGCCGCCAGCAGTACCTGAAGTTCTCGGTGACGTTGCCGGAGAACAGTCCGGTCGAAGTGACCGTCGACTACACGGTGTCGAGCTCGGGAGCGACGGGTGCGGCAAGGCCGGGCGTCGGTGTCGACTACCGGAACCCTGGTCTGGCGAAGACGCTGCGATTCCCGCTGCGCCCCAACGGCACGACGGCAGTGCGCAAGGTCGTGTCCGTGCCCGTGTACCCGGACACAGACCTCGAAGGCGACGAGACGATCTCGGTCGACCTGTCGAACGCGAGCGGCGCACCGATCGGGCGCGCGACCGCGACCGGCACGATCATCGACGACGACGGCGACGCGTCGTTGCTGTTCTCGATCGGCGACGCGTCGATCGTCGAGGGTGACGCCGACAAGCGCGTCGCCCAGCTCGGGCTGACGCTCTCGGCGCCGGTCGCCGAGGAAGTGCTCGTCGACTACGTCATCGCGGGTGACACGGCGACGTGCGCGAAGGTGATCTACGGCGCAGCCCCGCCATACACGGACTGCAACGACCTCGGCGGCAAGGTGCGCACCGCGCGGTTCCGACCGAACTCCACGGGGAGCACGCCGGTCTACAAGGCGGTTGGCGTGCTGGTCCTGTCGGATCTGATCGGCGAAGGCGTCGAGACCGTCACGGTCACGCTCTCGAACGCGCGCCCGGCGACACCGGGCAGCACGTTGAGCATCGGGATCGGCCGCGCCGTCGGAACGGTGACGCTCCTCGACGACGACTAGCGCCCGGGGTTCGGGTCGAGCGCGTCGAAGCGATCGGTGGGGCGCAGGGCGCGGTAGGCGGTGACGACCGGTTCGAGCTCGGACGGGGTCGCGCCGTGGAGGATGACGCCGTCGACGCCGAGGTCGAACTGGCGGAGCGCGCGTCGCGCGCAGCGTTCGGGGTCGCCGGTCGCGGCGGGCTCGAGCCACTCGTCGGGGAGGAGCGTGGCGACGTGCTCGAGGGTCTCGGTGTCGGCCTTGGCGTCGATCGCGCCGGGGAACGACGAGACGACGGGATCGGCGCGGAAGCGTTCGAGCACGGCGGGGTCCCAGCGGTTGGTCTCGACGAGCAGGTCGCCGTAGCCCTGCAGGTACGTCGCGAGCCGACCGACGGTCTTCTTCAGTCGCAACGCTTCGGGCAACCCGTCGTGCACGGTGGCGTAGCACGACCAGATGCGGACCGACGCGGGATCGCGGCCCGCTTCCGCCGCCGCGGTGCGGATCGTGCGGACGCACCGCTCGACGGTCTCGTCGGTGAAGAACGTGTGCAACACGACCATGTCCATCACGCGTCCACCGAGCGCGAGGGAGTTCGGTCCGAACGCGGTGAACCCGATCGGGATGTCCTCGTCGAACGTGGCGTCGAGGTGGAGCACGGGGTACCTGCCGGCCGGTCCGTCGTGACCGAACACGACCTCGCCGCGGAACAAGCGGCGCACGATGCCGACGAAGTCTTCGAGCTGCGCGGTGGTGATGCGCGGGATGCCGTACGCGTCGAAGAGCGGCGCGATGCCGCGCCCGAGCCCGAGTGTGAAGCGGCCGCCCGTGAGCCGGTGCATCGTCGTGGCGTAGGAGGCAGTGACGATGGGATGACGCGTGTTGTGGTTCGTCGCCGCGGTGGCGATCCCGAGCGTGCGCGACACCGCACCGGCGGCGCCCGAGAGCGTCACCGCTTCCTTGATGTTGAAACGCTCGGAGATGAACGCGCTGCCGAGCCCGATGCGTTCGGCGGTCGCGATCTCGTCGAGCAGCTCCACGGGCGACTGCGGCGCGCCGGCCAGCGCGTAGAAGCCGAGCTCGTTCAGCTGCGGCGCGGCATTCACGTCGTGACCCGGCCCTCGAAGGCCTTCGGCAGGAACTCGTGGCCGCAGACGTCGGTCTCGCTGCCGTGCCCGACGATGTCGGCGAACGAGCCGCAGTCGTTGTCGACGATCCAGACGTGGAGCATCGCGGGGGAGACGTTGACTCCCGTCTCGCACGTCGAGCCGATCGCGGGTCCGGCGATGATGCCGGGGCGGTCCTCCCTCCAGCACAGATCGACGTGATCGTGCCAGTGGGCAAGTGGACCCGCAACGTCGGGAGCGTCGGCGACGGTCTGGTCGGGTGGGAGCACGAACATCGCCGCGACGAGGTGCATCTCTCCGTCGTCGCCGCGCGAATAGACGAGCGACTCGACCTCCTCCGGATCGACGACGGTCGCGTCAGCGACTCGTTCGGGGTCGACGAGGTGCAGGTAGCCATCGGTGGTCTCGTCGAGGCCTTCGGCGGCCGGCACGTATCCAGCGGCGCGTGCCGCCTCGATGTCGGCGTAGCGAGCGAGCGCGACCTTCGTCGCGGCGACGATCTCCGCGGCACGACGGTGATCGTCGTCGGTGGCGGTCGGGTCGTCGCCGTGCGCGGAGTGGTCGCTGGAGTCGGGGTGCTCGTGATCGTCGGTGACGGCGGAGGTCCCGGGGTCCGCCACACCGTCGAAGTCGTCGTTCCCGTCGCCACCCGCGCCCGCGACGAGGAAGGCGAGGCCCACGACGAGCAGGACTGCGACGAGCGCGGCGCCGACGACGGCGAGGCCACTCGCGGCGGCGCGCGCGGGGGGCGGATCCGCGGGTTCGAGCTCCGTCTCGCCGGTCATCGTCGGGTCCTCCGTCTCGGTGCGCCCAGGTCCTGCGGCGGCCGGGACAGCGTAGGTGGGCCGGATTGCCCATGAACCAGCGGGGGCGCCGTGCCGATGTCGACGTGAATGACTCTCGGCGGAGGAGCCACGAGCGCGACCGGGGGGTCCGCGACCACCCAAGCCGTCGACGCCGACCCGCGGCGGTGGCGGAGTCGGCGCGGCATCGCGTTCGCGATCCGCGCCGCCGTCTTCCTCGTCCCGTTCGCCGCGTCCTTCGTCGCCGCGCGCGTCGTCCGGGGGCTGTTGCCCGTGCCGCACGGCCTCGCGGCGACCGTCGCGTGGTGGGTCACGGTCGTCCTCACCTCGATGCTCGCGTTCGTCGCCATCGACCGCACCGCGCGCAAGCTGCTGCCGATCGCCGCGCTGTACAAGCTCGCGCTCTCGTTCCCCGACCAGGCGCCGTCGCGCTACAAGCTGGCACTGCGCAGCGGAGGCGTGAAGGAGCTCTCCGCGCGCGTGCGCGCGGGCGGAGACATCGGCGCGACCGCGGGCGAAGCCGCCGAGAACGTGTTGATGATCGTGAACGCGCTCACGAAGCACGACCGGATGACGCGCGGACACTCCGAGCGCGTGCGCGCCTACGCCGAGCTGATCGGTGAGGAGCTCGGGCTCGACCGCGACGATCGCGACAAGCTGCGATGGGCTGCGCTCGTCCACGACGTCGGCAAGCTGTGCGTACGGCCCGAAGTGCTGAACAAGCCGGGACGTCCGACCGAAGAGGAATGGGCGGAGCTGCGCGCGCACCCCGCGGAGGCGGAACGGCTCGTCGCGCCGTTGCGACCGTGGCTCGGCGACTGGGTCGACGCCGCGACCCAGCACCATGAGCGCATCGACGGGAAGGGGTACCCCTACGGCCTGTCCGGCGACGAGATCTCGCTCGCGGGGCGGATCGTCGCGGTCGCCGACGCGTACGACTGCATGACCTCGACGCGCTCGTACAAGAAGGCCCTTCCCACCGAACAGGCCCGCTTCGAGCTGACCCGCAACAGCGGCACCCAGTTCGACCCCGTGTGCGTCCGCGCGCTGCTCAACGTGTCGGTCGGCCGCCGCCGGGGCTTCGCAGGGATCTTCGGATCGTTGACCGGGATGCCGGGCGTACGCGAGATGGCCGCGGCGGTCTCGGGTGGCAGCGCGACCGCTGGCGCCACGGCGGCCGCGGTCGTCGCGCTCGCGGTTCCTGTGACCGGCGCGCCGATGATGTTCGACCCGGTCGAACCGGCTGCCGCCGAGGAGATCGTGCTCGTCGACACCCGCTCCGACTCCGGTCCGTCGTCCGCGCCGGGCGACCCGTCGGGTTCGGACGACCCGGCGGCACCGACGGACGCTCGACCCGGTACCACCACCTCCACGACGACCGACGGCGGAAGCGCCTCGACGTCGACGACGACCGCCCCCACCAGCACGACGACACGACCGCGGCTCGACGACATCGTGCGCGACGTCGTCGATCCGCTCCCGATCGACATCACCCCCACGACGACCACGACGACCACGACCGCGAACCGTGAACCCGACGCGCGCGACGACGAGGTCACCGTGCTCGTCGGGACCACGACGGCGATCAACGTGCTCGCCAACGACACCGACGAAGACGGGGTCCTCGACCGGTCGTCGCTGAAGATCGTGACGGCGCCGTCGTCAGGCAAGGCGACGGTGATGAACGGCCGCATCGTCTTCACCGCACCCCTGCTCGCGCTCATCGAGCGCGTCGAGCTCTACTACCAGATCTGCGACGACGACGGCGCGTGCGAACAAGCCCGCCTCCGCATCTTCATCCTCTGACGCACGACGTCGACGGGTGCGTGTCGCCGACGACCTGCGCCAGGCGATCGGCCAGTTGGCGAGGCGTCCAGTCCCCGACGTCGAGGCGGCGGAGGTTGAACCCTCGCCGCTGACACCCGACGAGCGGCACCGACGCCTGTTCGTCTTGGTGGAACGCGAGCTCGATGCCGCTCGCCCGGAGCGCACGTCGTAGGGCGTCGCGGATGTCGGGATCGTTCGTGCGTTCGGTGCCGTGCGCACCGAACGGGTACGCGAACGCGATCGGGCGCGTGCCCGTCGCCTCGAAGAGCTCGTCGCTCGCGACTCGGAGATCTTCTTCGACGCGTGCCTCGTACTCGGCGAGCGTCTCGCCGTCTCGCCGACTCGTGAGCGCGGGCAGTGACCCCGCGGCGGTCTCCAGCATCCGGTGGTGATCGTCGGTGTGCGACTGGAGGTCCCACCGCCCACTCCGCGCGTACGCGCGCAGCTCGCTCCACGACGCGTAGTACACGCCGGGCTCCGACGCCGCGCTCGTGATCACGAACATCGTGGCTCGCATCCCGGCCTGCTCGAGCAGCGGATCCGCCCACAACATCGCCTCGGCGCGACCGTCGTCGAAGGTGATCAACACCGCGCGCGGCGGCAGCGGTCGACCCTGCGCGCGGGCGCGCGCGAGGTCGGTGACGGTGATCGGCTGCATCCCGGCGGCCCGCAACGTCGCGAGGTGCTCGCCGAAGCGCTCGGGCGACATCGTCTGCTCGGACTCGCCGTCGGGAGCCGAACCGACGCCGTGGTACACGAGCACCGCGGCCGCACCCTCGTAGTCGGGCACGGCGCGTTCGACGTACGCCGCGTCAGCGGGGCTCAGCGTCGGCAGCTGCGGTTCGCTGAACTGCAGCCGTGTGCGCGCCCACAGCACCTGGCCCTCCGCGGTGTTGGCGAAGTACGCCACGAACGGCAGGAGCGACAACGGGAGTGCGAGGAGGCCGACGAGCTGCTGGCGCCGGCGGCGGCGTGCGTCGTGCCACGGATCGAGATGTCGCGTCGCGCTGCGCATGCCTACGACCCCGCGACCGTGACGACCGCCGGCTGCTCCGCCGGGCTCGTCGTCCACGGCAGGCTCGGCGGGTGCACGATCATCCGGCGACGGTCGACCGACCGGTGCTCGACCGTGGAGTCGCGGGTCCCCCAGCGCGTGTCGCGCATCGTGGCGATCCCCCAGTAGGTCTGGAACACGAGCACGCTCATGTAGATCGCGACGAACGTCATGCCGTGGTACCAGAGGCCGGTTCGTCGGGTGAGCGCGTAATACAGCGAGTAGAGCAACGCCATCGCGTACGTCCCGATCAGGTAGAACCACAGTCGGTTCCCGCCGCCGTCGAACCCGTTGAGCACGGCGCGCGTCACCACGAAGGGCGCGAGGAACGGGAAGAGGATCGACGCGTACGTGAGCAGTGCGGCGAGCGGGTTCTTCCGCCAGAAGTAGCGCACGACCTGCAGCGACTCGCGCAGCCACGACTTCTTCCAGCGCAGCTGTTGACGGAGGAACCGCGAGAGCGACTCGGGCACGTGCGTCGTCGAGCGCGCGGTCGACTGGTACACGACCCGGTGGCCCTGCAGCACCCGATTCGTGAGCGCCCGGTCGTCGCCGAAGGTCGCAGGCCGGCCGAGGAAGACCTGGTGCTCCCATTCGTCGAGGAACGTGAGGAGTACGTCGCGTCGATACGCCGAACAGCATCCCGACGCGCACGTGACTGCGCCGGAGAGCAGCGACTCGGTTCCCTTGATGACCCGAAACGCCGAGTAGTAGCGCACCTGCTGCATCTTGGTCAGCCAGTTCGTCATGTCGTTCGCGACGTCGGCGTGTCCGACGACAGCACCCACGCGCCGATCCTCGAACGGCTTGACGATCTCCTCGACGGCATCGCGGGCCAGGTACGAATCCGAGTCGACGAACAGGAGGATCTCGCCGCGCGCCCGTCGGATCCCTTCGGCCATCGCGGCGCGCTTCCCGTAGTTCCCGCCGAGGTGGACGGCGTAGAGCTCGGGGTGATCGCGCTTCACCTCCAGGATGCGGTCCCACGTGCGATCGGTGGACCCGTCGTTGATCGCGATGACCTCGAGCGAGGCGTGCGGGTACCGGGCCGACAAACACGAGCGCAGGGTTCCCGCGATGCCGGCTTCCTCGTTGAACGCGGGGACGATGACCGAGACCGTCGGTCGACGGTTGCCGCGACGCACCGGACGGTACGCGAGCGAGAGGAAGAAGCGCCCGAGGATGTAGCAGACGACCGCGAGCGAGTACCCCGCGAAGATCGGGTCGCTGCGCAGCGACGCGAACGCGAGCTCCTTCGTCGTCCACACGAACGCCAGGATCACCAGCATGTAGACGACGATCACGACCTGGAGCGTGCGCCCGGTCGCGCCGACCCAGCGGTCGTCGCGCGGTCGTGGTGTCGTGTGCAAAGGCCGCAGCGTCACAAGCGCACCGCGTGGGCGAGATCGTGGCCCGAGGTGACGCCTTGCGCGTCGAACAGCGATCCGGCCTCGCGCAGCACTTCGATGCCGTACTCCTGGTGCGCGGTCAGCACCACGACGATGTCGGCGTCGCGCAACCGTTGCGGCTCGAGCTCCGAGACCTGCAGCCGCCGGTTCCCCAGCACGAGCTCGGACACGAACGGGTCGTGGTAGGAGATGTCGGCGCCGCCGGCGAGCAGTCGTTCGATCACCGCGACCGCCGGTGATTCGCGCGTGTCGGCGACCCCGGGCTTGTAGGTCACGCCCAGCACGAAGATCCGAGCGCCGTTGACCGCACGACCGCTCGCGTTCAGGACCTCGGCGACACGACTCGCGACGTAGGCGGGCATGCGGTGGTTGACCTCGAGCGCGTGCTGGACGAATCCCACGCCGAAGCCCCGCTGGCGCACCGCGTGCCACGACAGATAGCTCGGGTCGATCGCGATGCAGTGCCCGCCGACCCCTGGACCCGGTCGGAACGCCATGTAGCCGTAGGGCTTCGTGGCCGCGGCCTCGAGCGCGGCCCAGATGTCGACGCCGAGATCGGCAGCGAGGACCGCGAGCTCGTTGACGAGCGCGATGTTCACCTGCCGGAACGTGTTCTCGATCAGCTTGGCCAGCTCGGCTTCACGGGGCGACGGAGCCCGGTGCACGGTGAAGCCGAGTCGCTCGTAGAAGCGTTGCGCGAGATCGCCGGACCGCTGATCGATCCCCGCGACGACGCGCGGCGTCGACGTGACGTCACGGCCACTGCCGGGATCGATGCGCTCGGGCGCGTACGCGAGCGCGAAGTCGACGCCCGCGCGCAGCCCCGAACCTTCGAGCGCGGGCCGGACCACGTCGTCGGTCGTGCCCGGGTAGGTCGTCGACTCGAGGATCACGAGCTGCCCCGGTCGCAACACCTCGGCGAGCTCGTTCGCCGCGGCGCGCACCGCCGACAGATCGGGGACACCGTCGCGCAGCGGCGTCGGCACCGTGATCACCACGGCGTCGCACCCGAGGAGCGCCGTCGCCGATGCGGCGATACGGATCTCGCGATCGAGCGCCGCGAGCGCGTCGTCGCTCACGTCGGTCACGTACGAGTCGTGCTGCGCCAGCCGGGTCCGGCGCTCGGGATCGATCTCGACCCCCACGGTCCGACAGCCGTGCCCGGCCGCGTGCACCAACAACGGCAGCCCGACGTAGCCGAGTCCGACGACGCCGACGGTCGGGTGCCCGCTCTGCAGTCGCTCGGAGAGGCGCCGGAACGGCACGTCCACCGCCCCCGTCGGCGGGGTGAT
>DASUMP010000272.1:0-18353 GCA_036277635.1 Acidimicrobiia bacterium
CTCGACCAGGCGACGCTCACCGACGTGCTGCTCTACCACGTGACCGAGGGCCGCCGGTTCTCGAACAGCGTGCTGCCCAAGCGCGACGGACAGCAGCGCACGATCAGCACGCTGCTCGGTGCGTCGTTCGGCGTCGACCGCACCGGCGAGATCACCGATGTCGACGCGAGCTCTGCGCCGACGATCGTGATCGCGAACATCGCGGCGACGAACGGCGTCGTGCACGCGGTCGACGAGGTGCTGCTCCCGATCGAGCTCTGACCGCTCGTTCGAGGCGTGCCTGGGCGCCCGGGTCCGACGCGATGCCGTCGGCTCGGGCGCTCAACCGCGCCCTCAGGTCGCGCGCCGCCGGTGTTGCGGGTCGCGCGTGCGCTCCGCTCGTTCGACCGACGCGAGGTCGACGAGCGTCACGACACCCTGTTCGCCCGTGACCCGCTCGCAGCGGACGCGCACGACGTGGTCGCACGGGCGTCCGTTCCACGCCTCGAGCTCGAGGTTCGCGGCGCGCGCCAGGTCCCGGGCATCGGTGACCTCTTCGGCGAAGCCGGTCGCGACGACGCTCCACGGCGTGCCGTCGGCGTCGACGCCGTCGGTCTCCACGGTGACGCGGGAACCCATCACCGCGGCGTCGAGCAGCGGCCCCGGCGGCGCGAGGTACACGAGGTCGTCGTCGAGGAACCGCAGGTTCACCGGGACGATGGCCAGCTCCCGGCCCCGCCGCATGGCGATACGACCGACCGGGGCCGAACGCAGCCGGGCCTCACACGCCGCTCGGTCCATGCGGGGCGCTCCGGTCACGGGCATGTCATCCAGCATGGATCCTCGCCGCGCACCGGACAAGGGCCCATGATCCCGAAATGCCTCAGGTGAGCGGGTGGGCCGCCGATCCAGGGTCCGTGCACCTGACTCGCATCGATGTGGCCATGGCCCGTGACACGGTTCCCGTCGTGCGGGTCCAGGGTGCGCTCGACATCGTCTCGGCGCCCGAGCTCGGCGCCGCGCTCGCGCGAGCCGCCGCCGACGGCGAGCACCGGGTGGTCGTCGACTGCGCCGAGCTGTCGGCCGTGGACGCCGACGGATTGCGGGTGCTCGTGAACATGCGCCGCACGCTGGCCCGCCGCCGACGTGCACTCGTCATCCGCCACGTGCCCGACCGCGTCGTCGCCCGCTTCGTCGCCGCCGGACTCGCGGGGACGATCGAGGACGAGCCGCGCGCCGAGCGGACGCGTCGGTCAGGCGCCTGACGGCGTCAACGCGCGACACGAACCCTGCTCGCGCAGCGCCACGCCCAGCTCGCCCGCGGCGTCGGTGTCGCCGAGCTCGGTGACGATCCCGACGACCTGGTCGCCGAGTCCGCGCAACCCTTCCGCGCTCGTGATCACATCGGTCGACGACGCGGCGCCGAGGAGCTGGCCGACGAGCGAGTCGAGCCGTTCCGAGAGCTGGCGCAGCCGATCACCGACGACTGCACCGGCGTCGGTGTCGGGTGCGCCGATCGCGCGGAGGTCCGTCGCGAGCCGACTCGTGGCGTCGCGTACGTCGAAGTACGCGTCGTCGAGCGTCGTGACGCCACCGGCGTCCTCGGGTGTGCCGCCTTCGACGGAGTCGGCCGCGTCGTCGATCGTGTCGCGCCACTCCTGCAGCGAGCCGCACACGGAGTCGGCCCACTGTGCGGCGGCGTCGTCGTCGTCACGGTTGACCGCCCAGCCGACGCCGACGGCGCCCAGACAGAGCACACCCACCACGAGCAGCGCGACGACGGAGCGGTTGGTGGCCGGGGCCGTGCTGACCATGGTCTCCCTCGGAGTCGGGCGGAGCGGCGCGGGCAGGCTAGAGGCTCGCCCGGCGTCCGTCGCACCGACCCTAGAAGCGGGTGGTGATGATCCGACCTCGCCGCTCGGATGCCGACGGCGCGAGGTCGGTGACGACGAACGCGCGCTGCAGCCAGCGGTCGGTGCCGTCGAAGCGGGCGTGGAACGGCCCGCGTCCGTGGACCGCGACGTGGTTGTCGACGATCAGCAGGTCGCCGACAGTGAGCACGAACGACACCGCGACCTCGTCGACCGCACGCTGGAGCGCGGTGAGCGCAGCGTCGGCGGCGGGGTCGATCCCGACCGTGAGCTGTTCGTCGTAGGTGAAGCAGACGGAACCTCGCGCGTCGGTCGCGAGCACGGCGAACGGCGCGCCGAACGCGCCGTTCGAGCCCGCGGCGAGGAACGACTCGTCGGGGCGCGTGCGGAAGCGCGGCGCGCGCAGGATCGTCAGGGTCGTGTCGTCGAGTCGGGTGACGACGTCGTGCACCGACGCGAGCGTGGTCGCCGCGTGCGGGTCGCCGCGCACGCACAACAGCAAGAGGTAGCGCGGCTTGTGCGGGTGGAACGCCGTCTCGGTGTGCCACGCGAGCGTGACCGCCGACGACGTCGACACCTGTCGGGCCTCGGTGCCGCGCAGCGGCACGATGTTCTGGACGAGGTCGCCGCCGTGCTCGGGCTCGTAGCCGACCGGTTCGCCGAGGAGCTGCGCGACCCCGAGGAGCACGAGCTCGCTCGTGGGGTCCTTGTCGGGGGGAGCCACGGGTGTCGTGGGGGTGGACGGGACGGCGCCGACCGGGAGTCCGTGCAGGAGCAGCGCGCCGCGGTGGCCGGAGTCGGCGGCGAAGGCGCGCACCGCGGCGACGACGTGGGGGAGCTGCCCGACGGTGCGAGCGGCCTCCTCGAGATCGACGACGGGCGGGGCGGTGGTCGGCACGCCACCAGGCTACCCCGCAATGGTCGAGTTCTCGACCAAAGGCTCAGGGGCCCCCGGCAGGGCCGGCGGCCGCCCGCACGAGGGCCCGCAGCTCGTGGCGGGTCCGCTCGATGTGCTCGGCGACGGCGCCCGCAGCGGCGTCGGGGTCGCCGGCGTCGATCGCCGCGAGGATGCGCCGGTGGTCGGCGAGACTGTCGTTGCGCCCGTCGCGCCACAACACGTCGGCCGGCTCGAAGAGCTCGCCGCGGGCGCGCTCGACGGCAGTGGCGAGGCGCTGGTTGCGAGACGCGAACGCGATCGCGGCGTGGAACGCGACGTCGGCGAGCCGGTAGTCGCGGGGCGAGTCGGCCGCCGCAAGCCGTTCGACCGCGTCGCCCAATGCGGCGAGGTCGGCGCGGGTGCGTCGCTCAGCCGCGAACCGCGCGGCCTGGCACTCGACCGCGAGGCGGTAGTCGACGATGTCGTCGAGATCGTGTTCGGTGCGCGTCGCCCACGACGCGAACGGCGCGGCGAGCTCGCTCACGAAACGGCCTCCCGTCGCGCCGCGCTTGCGGACGAGGTACCCGTCGCGTTCCAAGACGCCGAGCGCGTCGCGCAGCCGGTCGCGGCTGACGCCGAGCTGACCCGCGAGCTCCCGTTCGGGCGGCAGTCGGTCTCCGGGACCGAGTGCGCCGCGATGGATGCGGCCACGCACCTCGGCCGCGATCTCCTCCGCGTGCGGCGGCGTCGCGCGCGTCCGCTGCGTGGTCACGCCTCGTCGCGCGCGAGTCGATCGAGCAGCGTTCGCACTCCACCGGCGAACGCGTCGACGTCGTCGGCGGTCGTGTCCCACGCGGTCATCCAGCGCACGCGGGCTTCGGCGTCGTCCCATGTGTAGAAGGGACACCACCGTTGCAGCGGCGCGATGGCGGCACGGGGCAAGCGAGGGAAGATGCTGTTGACCACGGGCGCGCCGGCGAGCTCGAGACCGGGAACGTCGGCGACCGCGGCGGCGAGACGAGCGGTCATCCCGTTCGCGTGCGCGGCGAGCTGCAACCACAGGTCGTCGTCGAACAGGGCGAGCATCTGCGCGGCGATGAAGCGCGCCTTCGAGGGCAGCTGCGCGAGCTGCTTGCGCACGAACACCGCGCGCGACGCGAGCTCAGGGGCGCAGAACACGACCGCTTCTCCGTACATCATCCCGTTCTTCGTCCCCCCGAACGAGATGACGTCGACACCGGCCCCGATCGTCGTCGCCCGGAGATCGCCTCCGAGCGCCGCGACCGCGTTCGCGATGCGCGCGCCGTCGAGGTGCACGTACATCCCCAGTGAGTGCGCGGTGTCGGCGAGTGCGGCGATCTCATCCGGCGAATACAACGTGCCGACTTCGGTCGACTGCGTGATCGACACGACCTTGGGTTGCGGGTGGTGCTCGTCGCCGCGCCACGCCGCGTGCGCGCGCAGGTCGTCGGGGCGCAGCTTCCCGTCGGTGGTGGCGACGGCGAGGAGCTTCGTGCCCGCCATCCGTTCGGGCGCGCCGGCCTCGTCGACGTGGATGTGCGACGTGTCGGTGCACACGACCGCGTCGCTCGCGTGCGTGAGACACGCCAACGCCACGACGTTCGCACCGGTGCCGCCCCACACTGGCAGCACCTCGACCGGCGCCCCGAAGCGCTCGCGCATCGCGTCGGTGAGGCGACGGGACCACCGGTCGTGGCCGTACGCGACCGCGTGTCCTTCGTTGGCGGCGACCAGCGCCTGCATGACCCGGGGGTGGACGCCAGCCGCGTTGTCGGACGCGAACGTGACGGTCGGCGGCGCCGGGAGCACGGTGGCGAGTTCGTCGGGAGTGGGGTGCGCCGTCATGTGGACGCCCATGATGACCGACGCGGCACCGGGTCAGTCGACCGGAGGCGGCCGCCGCTGCCGCTTCTTCTCCGAGTGTCGGCGCTTGTCCTCGACGCGCCGCTGCCGGGCCGCCCGTGACGGCTTCGTGGCCACGCGTGGCGTCGCCACCCGCAGCGCGCCCTCGACGCGGGCGGCGAGCCGCTCGAGCGCCAGCGCGCGGTTGCGCACTTGCGATCGTTCGTCGCTCGCGACGACGCGCAGCTCGGGCCCGAGCCGCTCGAGCAGTCGCGCGCGCTGGCGCGGTCCGAGCGCGGTCGAACGGGCGATGTCGAACACGACCTCGACGCGCGTGTTCGCAGTGTTCGCGTGCTGCCCGCCGGGTCCGCCGCTCGCCGTGAAGCGCCACCGCAGCTCGGACATCGGGATGGCACAGCTGCGACTGACTCGCAGCACGCCGTCGTCGTCCACGCGCCCGCACGGTAGTGCCGGGCGGCGGTCCGACGTCCCGACGTTCAGTCCTGATGGACGGCGAGCCCTTCGAGGATGACGAATCGTCCGCTCGTGAGCGCGGTGATGGTGACGGTCCCCGAGCGCGCCGACGTGAACGCGACGACGGGCAGGACCTGCTGGCGCTGGGTGGTGCTCGCCTGCAACGAGATCGTCTTGATCGGCGTCCCGTTCCAGCTGACGCGGATGCTGCCGCACGCCGCGCACTTGGTGGCCACGACGTAGAGACGTTCGGCGACGACCTGGGTCCGCTTCGCGACGGCGCCTGCCGTCGACGTGATGCGGTGACTCCCTCCGAACGACAGCGGCGAGCTCACTGCGGTCCAGCTGGCCGTGTACGTGAGGTGGTCGGAGCGCAACGGGATGCTCGTGCACTTCGCGGGCGAATACGCGGACACATTGGCGAACGTGTCGGTCGCGCGCGCCGAGAAGCAGTAGGTGCGCCCGTACGTGCCGGGATGCGGTGCGCTCGTCGCGTCGGTGTCGGCGATGTGCGTCGTGGGCGCGCCGAACCCGCCCGACCACGACGCGGTCCGTCGTTGCACGTCGAAGTGGTCGATCCCCGACGTGTCCGAGCCCTCCCACGCGACGGGAACCGTCGTCGTCAGCGTGACGCGACCGCCGGGGCGCAGCATGGCGACGGTGGGCGCGGTCGCGTCGACGACGGGCTCCTCGGGAGTCCAGCGGTAGGCCTGCGGAACGACGGTGGGTGCTGCTGCGAGCACGTCGGTCGCGGCGGAGCTGAACACGACGGCTGCCCCGCCGTCGGCGGGCGCAGCGGTGATCGCGTGTCCGTCGGCCTCGCCGCCGGCCGCGTCGGTGGTGATGCGCTCGACGGTGCCGGCGTCGAGATCGCGCAGGAACACGTCGGCGACGGCGCTTGCGTCCGGGGTGGGGCGCAGGTTCGTCGCGGCGGTCACGAACGCGACGTGCGAGCCGTCGGGGCTGATGCGCGCGCCGCCCGACTCGAGGTCGGCGGTGCCGCCGGTGGCGGCGGCGGACACGAGGGTGGTCGTGGCCGTGCTCACCGTGCGGACGAAGACGTCGTAGCCGCCGTTGCCGTCGGTGGTCGCGGCGAGATCGGTCGCCGAGGAGATGAACGCGACTCGGTCGCCGTCGGCGCTCATCGACGGCACGAAGCTGACGCCGTTCGGGTTCGCGCCGTTCGTGGCGACACTGATCTTCGTGTTCGACTGCGTCGCCCGGTCGCGACGCCACACGCAGTACTGCACTCCGCACGGGCCGCTGAACGCGACGTAGCGGCCGTCGTAGCCGAGCGCGGGGAGGTCGCCGCCATTCGTCGAACCGCTGACGCGCGAGGTCGTACCCGCCGCGACGTCGCGGATGTACACGTCGACTTCGAAGTTCTCGTCGGCGACGACGAGCTCGTAGTCGGTCGAGAACGCGACGAACTGGCCGTTGCCGCTGATGACGCCTTCCCACGCGCCGAACTCGGATGGCTCCTCCTGTGAGGTCACGCTCATGATCTGCGTCACCCCGGTCAGCCGATCGTGGCGGAACACGTCGGTGAGGCCGTTCTCGTCGAGTTCGTCGGCGAGATCGGAATCCGAGGTGAAGACCACGTACCGGCCGTCGGCGCTCAGGCCGGGGTCGTAGCTGTCGCCGTCGAGCTCGGTGCCGTCGGTGGCGACGCTCACCCGCTCGGTGGTCCCGGCGACGACGTCGCGGACGAACACATCGGTGACCGAGTTCGAGTCGCCGGCGACGAGGTTCTCGGAGGACGACTCGAAGGCGACGAAGCGACCGTCGGCGCTCGTGGCGACCCCGAACGAGTCGCCGTCGCCGAAGCCACCATCGGTGGCGACGCTCACGAGCGTCGTGTCGGCGAGCGCGCTGTGTGCTCGCTCGGCTGCGACGACGACGGTCGCGGCGGACATCGTGCTCGCCGCGCACGCCACGATCAGCACGTGCACAGCGAACGCGCGCGCTCGATGCGATCGTGTCGTGTCCGCAGTCCGGCGCATCCCGCCCCCCGCACCCGTCCCCGGCGGAAGGGAGAGCGTAGCCCTGGGCCGCGGGGCCCGAATCCGCCGCTCGAGGGTGGTTCGGGGTCGCACACCTCGACCGGTAGTCTGGTTCGGTCGAGTCGCTCGGTGGTGCCCGCGGGCAGCGCCGGGCGGCCCCTCGCACCGCCACAGCACCGCCCCCGGCCCGACCGCGCGGTCGGCGGCCCCCGACCCGAACGCCGGGTCCGGCCCCGGAGCGGGCGGTCACGAGGCAGACGACACGCACGACACCCACGACACGCACGACGACCGGGCCCCGGCGCAGGAGAGACGACATGGCGAGTCAACGCACGACGTTCGGGAAGCTCCAGCGTGAACGGGCCAAGCGGGCCAAGGCCGCCGCGAAGCGTGAGAAGCGCCACTCGCGCGGTGAAGAGGGCGACGAGCTGGGCGAGGAGAGCGAACCGCTCGACCTCGACGCCGGGCCCGAGCTGTCGGCGCCCGAGCTGTTGAAGCTCATCGAGGAGCTCCACGCCCGGTTCGACGCCGGACGGATCCCCTTCGAAGACTTCGAGGAGCAGAAGGCCGACCTCTTCGAGCGGCTCTCCAAGCTCCCCATCGACTGAGCGTCCCGCCGCTCGGGTCCCGAGCGGCGCGTAGGGTCGCGCCCATGACGTTGCGCATCGAGCTGCCCGAAGGCAAAGAGCCGGTCACCTACGTGTGGGGCGAGATGGTCCCCGCGATCGGCCATCCCGCCGCCGCGTTCTCATCGGCGGTCTACGAGCACTCCACGCTCGCGCTGCGCGAGTTCGAGGCTGCCCGGCTGCGCATCGCGCAGGTGAACGGCTGCGTGTTCTGCCTCGACTGGCGCACCGATCGGGCCGGCGAGCGCGTCCCCGACTCGTTCCCCGACGCCATCGCCCACTGGGCCGACGCGACCGAGCTGTCGGAGCGCGAGCGCCTCGCCTCGGAGTACGCCGACCGCTTCGCCACCGACCACCACGGCCTCGACGACGCCTTCTGGGCGCGCATGCGCGCTGCGTACTCCGACGTCGAGATCGTCGAGCTGACCATGTGCTTGGGGTCGTGGATCGCGTTCGGACGCCTCAACCGAGTCCTCGGCATCGACGAGGTGTGCGTCCTCCCGTCGCACTGGACGCGCTGAGCTCGCGACCAGCCGCTGCGGGCGCGACTACGCCGGCGCCGGCTGATCGCCGCGGAGCAGGCGGCCCGGAACCTCGCCCGTGTGCTCCCCGTCGACGAAGGTGATCGCGCCGCGCTTCACCGTGGCGCGGTAGCCGCGGGCGCGCTGCACGAGGCGGCGTCCACCGGCGGGCAGGTCTCGCACGAGCTCGGGCGGGTGGCACGCGAGCGCGTCGAAGTCGATGACGTTCACGTCGGCGAGGTAGCCGGGCGCGAGGACGCCGCGGTCGAACCAACCGACGTGCCGCGCGTTGCGCTGCGTGTTCGCGTGCACGAGCCACTCGATCGGGAACCGTTCGCCGCCGCGCCGGTCACGACCCCACAGCGCCAAGCTCGTGGTCGTGAAGCTGGCGTCGCAGATCGCTCCGCAGTGCGCGCCGGCGTCGGAGAGGCCGAGCAGCGACCAGCGGAAGCGCAGCATCTCGGCGAGGTCGTCGAACGAGTGACGAGCGAAGTTGAACAGCGGGAGGTAGAGGAGCTGGCGACCGTCGTCGGCGAGCAGCACGTCGTACGCCAGGGCCGCCGGCTCGATCCCGGCTCGGGCGGCTTCGGCCGCGATCGAGCTCGCGGGGTCGAGCTCGTAGTCGACGGGATCCGACAGGCGGAACATCACGTCGAACGCACCAGTGATCTGGCGGAACAGACCGTCGGGGAGCTGGGCCATCAGCGCGCTGTGTTCGGCGACGATGCGCCGGCGACGGTCGTCGCTGCGCATGGCGGTGACGCGTTCCGCGAGCGGAAGGGTCGCGAGCTCGGCGTAGGACGGGCACGCCAGGAACGGGTTGGCCGTCGCTTCGAGTCCGAGCAACACGCCGATCGGGCGGGCTGCCACCTGGGTGCGCAGCGCGAGTGACTGCTCGTTCGCTTCCGCGACCCGCGCGAACAGGTGCCGGAACCGATCGGGCGACTGGTACGCCTGCTGCACCGTGAACGACACCGGACGGCCGGAGACGCGCGCGATCTCCTCGATGAGATCGAACTCGGCGTCGGCGAACGCGTCGTCGGTGGTCTGGTAGCAGTCGGAGATCAGCTGCACCACGCCGCGCCCGGCGCGCCGCAACGCCTCCGCCATCGCGAGCAGCTCGTCGGCACCGGATCGCAGCGTCCCGATGTTGGCGCCGTCGCGGGTGCGGTGCACCTCGGTGCGCGACGTCGCGAACCCGAGTGCGCCCGCGGCCATCGCCTCGGCCACGGCCTCCGCCATGGCGCGGATCTCGTCGGCGGTCGGCGTGGCCGTGTGGTCGGCGCCGCGCGCGCCCATCACGTAGGCGCGCAACGCCGCGTGCGCGACGTGCACGCCGATGTCGACCGTGTGTGGCGTGCGCTCGAGCGCGTCGAGGTACTCGGGAAACGACTCCCACCCCCACGTGAGCCCTTCGGCGAGCGCGGTGCCGGGGATGTCCTCGACGCCTTCGAGCAACCCGATCAGCCAGTCGTGCTCGTCGGGCCGGGCCGGCGCGAAGCCCACGCCGCAGTTGCCCATCGCGATCGTGGTGACGCCGTGCAGCGACGACGGCGCGAGCACCGGGTCCCATGTCGCCTGGCCGTCGAAGTGGGTGTGGATGTCGACGAACCCGGGTGTGACGAGCGCGCCGTCGGCGTCGATGGTGCGCGCGCCCCGACGCTCGGGCGAGACGTCGCCGACCGCGGTGATCACGCCGTCGGTGATCGCGACGTCGCCGGTCGTGGCGGCCGCGCCGGTGCCGTCGACGATGGTGCCGCCGCGGATGATGAGGTCGGTCATCGTGCCCCCGGGACGATCGCGAGCGCGGTCGGAGGCACCGTAGCCCGGGGTCTCAGGACGAGGGGCGAGCGCGCGCGAGGAGCGCGGTCCAACCGTGCTCGATCGCGAGCGCGGCGATCTCGTCGCGTGTGGTGCGCGCGCCCTCGTGGTCGCCGCGCGCGTCGAGCACACCGGCGCGAGCGAGCTCGGTGCGCGCCACGAGCAGCGGCGCGCCGTACGCCTCGTGACGCTCGCGCGCGCGTGCGAAGTGCGCGTCGGCGTCGTCGAGTCGACCGAGCGTCGTGGCGAGCACACCCAGCGCGTGCTCCACGGATCCGAGGCAGACGAGGATCCGCGACACCATCACGTAGCGGTCGCGGAACGGCAGCAACAGGTCGTAGAGCGCGGCGGCCTCCCGAGTCGCGCCGAGCGCGTGCACGACGTCGGCGAGGCCGACCATCGTCGGAAGCCACATGCCGGTGCGGGGGAGTCCGCGGAAGTCGTCGGCGGCGAGGAACTCGAGCTGGCGGCGCGCGCCGTCGAGGTCGCCGACCTCGACCCGAGCCATGGCCGCTGACGCGACCCAGGCGAGCTGGGCCGGGTACCGCCCGGCCAGGGCGTCGAGCAGCTCGGGGACGCCGGCGAGTCGTCCTTGCTCACGCGCGGTGAAGAACGTCTGGAGCGCGTGGCTCGCACCGTTGTTGCGGGCGCCGAGGCGGGCGCCGAGTGCGTGCGCCTGCTCGGCGGCATCGGCCGCGTCGGCGATGCGCCCGTCGAGCAGCGCCCGCATGGCCCGGTACAGGGTCGCGTACCACCAGTAGCGCGGCTGGTCGTGCCCCATCGATCCGTCGGCGAGGGCGGCCATCTCCGCGTCGGCGCGCGCGAGCTGTCCGGACTCGAGCAGGTCGGCGAGCCGCCACAGGTGGGCCTGCAGCGCGAGCGGCGCGTCGACCTGGCGAGCGCACTCCAGGAGCTCGTCGTCGAGCGCCAACCGTTCGTCGAGCGTGTCGGGACTCCACAGCGCACCGTGGCGCGCGGCGAGTGTGATCGCGTGCGCCTGCGCGTCGCCCGACGCGCGCCCCAGCTCGAGCGCTTCGGCACTGAGCGCGCGTGCGGCGGCGGCGTCGTGCGCGTCGTGGCGCGCACCCGCGAGTCGGGCGGTCACGACCGCGCGCAGGGCGAGCGCGTCGGCGGGCAGCGTGGCGAGCGCTTCGGTGAGCGCGTCGAGCAGCTCGGGGTCGGCCGTCGCGAGCTCGAAGCCGACGGAGACGTCGGGTCCGCCGCCGAGTCCGATCGCGGCGTGCGCCAACAGGACGGGATCCTTCGCGGCGCGCGCCGCCGTGACCGCATCGGAGTACGTCGCTCGTGCGGCGGCCACCGCGCCGGTGCGCAGGCGGGCGCGGCCGAGGTCGAGCAGCAACGCGGCTTCGTCGGCAGGTTCGAGGATGCAGCTCCCGTCGGCGGTCGCCGCGACGCGAGCCCGTTCGAAGTGCTCGATCGCTTGCTCGTCGGCGAGTCGGGCCGCGGCTTCGCTGCCGGCACGGCGCGCGAACTCGACGGCACGCTCACGGTCGCAGCCCGGGAGCGCGCAGAAGTAGTGGTAGGCGATCGCCGCCAGGGGTGGGTCGGTCGTCGACGTGGCTTCGAGCGCCTCGGCCGCGATGCGGTGGAAGCGGGCCCGGCGCGTGGCGCCGATGTTGCCGTAGAGGGTGGCTTGCACGAGCGCGTGCGTGAAGAGGTACGTGCCGGGTCCGGCCGGGGCGAGCACCTCGGCGGCGAGCGCCTCGGCGAGCGCAGCCTCCACGACGGCCCGATCGAGGCCGGTGATCGCGACGAGGAGGTCGGTGCCGAAGCTGCGGCCGAGCACCGAACCGGCAGCGAGGATGCGCTGCGTCTCGGGACCGAGGGTCTCGAGCCGGCGCAGGATCGTCTCGCCCACGCTCGCGGGCAGACCGCCGGCCAGGTCGTCGGGCGGGCCGATGTCGGCCGTGCTCGTCGCCGCGCCCGTACCGGGCGGGGCCGGCGCCGGGCGGAGGTGCTGTTCCACGCTGCTCACGGTACGGCCGAGCGCTTGGAATCGGCTTGCGATCCGTCACGCGTGATGGTCGTGGGCCGCAGAATTGACGCGGAGAGTGACCTGCACCATGATCTCGCCCGTCAACGGGGCGGAATCGAGGGCTGGAGCGGACGGTCGGGTTCCCCGACACCGCCGGAGCACCCACGGCGCGACGTGCCTGCGTGACGAGCCGCTCGGCGGTTCGCCACGGTCGTACCGGGGCCCGGCACCACCGACGCTACGCCTGGGGGATTCTTCGACCCGTCCCACGGATGGGACACGGAAGGAACACGGGCACATGCAGCGATTCACGTTCCGCAGGCTCGGCCTGCTCGTCGCGGCCGTCGCGTTGCTCACCGGCACACTCTCGCTCAGCGGGGGCGCGGCCGGCGCGGCATCGGGCGGACCGATCATCATCATGGGCATCGACGCCGAAGACGGCGGCGTCGGCGGCCACGGGCCGATCACCGTCTACCAGAACGCCGTGTCGAGCCTGCTCGGCAACGTCTCCAACGGCGGCTCGGGCCTTCTCGTGATCGGCGGCGGCAAGGACCCCGGCGACGACGTCACCACGTTCTGGGACGCGCTCGCCGCCGGCATCGGCCAGAGCGTGACCTACGTGAACGGCGAGACCGCCATCGCATCGCAGAGCTTCAGCGGATTCGCGGTGATCGCGGTCGTGAGCAGCGAGGAAGAGACGGGCGACGGCGGTCTCGAAGACCCCGAAGCCGACGCGCTGGTCCCGCGCGCGGGCGACATCGCCGCGTTCGTGAACGGCGGCGGCGGGCTGATCGCGTTCTCCCAGACCGAGCTCGTGAGTGCCTACGGCTTCCTCAGCGACATCGGCGCGTTCACGTCGAACCAGGACGACAGCTACGAGGAGATCTTCCCGACGCCGGAGGGTACGGCGGTCGGGATCACGACCGAGCTCAACGTGTGCTGCTGGCACGACACGTACCCGACGTTCCCGGACTTCCTCCAGGTGCTGGCGACGGCGCCCAACGGTGAGGCGGCCGCGATCGGCGGTGCCGACGTCGTGATCCCGACCGGGATCACGCTCGCACCCGACACCGCGTCGGTCACCGTCGGCGACACCCACCAGGTGACCGCCACGGTCGAGGAAGACAGCGCTCCGCTCGCGGACGCGACCGTCACGTTCACGGTGACCGACGGTCCGAACGCGGGCACGACGGGTCAGGCGGTCACGGGCTCCGACGGCACGGCGACGTTCTCCTACTCGGGGACCGTGGTCGGGACCGACTCGATCCAGGCGAGCTACACCGACTCGCTGGAACGCGAGCAGGTCTCCAACGTCGTGACGGTCGATTGGGTCGCCGCAACGCCGGTCGACCCGGGCCAGGTGCCCGAGCCGGCGCCGCCGGCTGAACCGGTTCCGGCTCAGCCCGACTTCACGGGCTGATTCACTGGAGGCGTGCACACCGACACGCCGACGAACGTGAGGCGAGCCGGTCGACCCCTGGTCGGCCGGCTCGCACTCGCGTGCTGCCTGTTCCTCGCGGCGTGCGGCGGCGGGGCCGACGACGACGCGTCGTCGCCCAGCGCCGTGCCGACGACGGCCGCTCCGCCCCAGGCGCAGACCGCGCCGACGGTCTCGACCGCGCCGCCGGGCACCGCCGAAGTGGGTGTCCTCGTCGCGCACGCGACGGTCCCGACGCTCGAGGTGTTCGACGCGCCTGATGGCACGGGCGCGCCAGCCCGCGCGCTCGCCAACCCCACCGAGGTGGGGGGGCCGCTCGTCTTCTTGGTGGAGGAGGAGCGAGACGAGTGGCTCCACGTCTTGCTGCCGGTCCGCCCGAACGGCAGCACCGGGTGGATCCGCCGGGCCGACGTGGAGCTGCGGCACAACCCGTACTCGATCGTCGTGGAGCTCGGCGCGCACCGGATCACCGTGTCGCGGGCCGACGAGGTGGTCGCGCAGGAGCCGATCGGCGTCGGGACCGGCGACACACCCACGCCGGGCGGTCGGTACTACCTGAAGGAGCTGCTCCGGCCGCCGGACCCGAACGGCGCGTACGGGCCGTACGCGTACGGCTTGTCGGGATTCTCCGAGGTGCTCACCTCGTTCGCGAACGGCGAGGGCGTCATCGGCATCCACGGGACGAACGACCCGTCGTCGATCGGGCGCGACGTCAGCCACGGCTGCATCCGTCTGCACAACGACGCGATCACGCGCCTCGTCGAGTACCTCCCGCTCGGCACGCCGGTGGAGATCCGCGCCTGACCGCACGGTTGGGGCGCGGGAGCGCCACGGGCCACAATGCGAGGCCTACAGGCGATCGGGAGCAATCGCGCGTGAGTCAGCTGCGGTTCGGGGTGCTCGGACCCCTCGAGGTCGTCGGGCCCGACGGTCCGATCGACCTCGGCGCGCCCAAGCACCGAGCCCTCCTCGGCATCCTCGTCCTCACTCCGGGGCGGGTCGTGTCCGTCGACCGCCTCGTCGACGGCCTGTGGCACGGGTCGCCGCCGGCGTCGGCCACGACCACGTTGCAGGCCTACGTCTCGCACCTGCGCCGCGCCCTCGAGCCCGAGCGGGCGGCGGGCGCGGCGGCGTCGGTGCTCGTCACCCGCCCGCCCGGCTACCTCCTCGACATCGCCGACGACCAGGTCGACAGCCGCCGGTTCGAGCGGCTGCTGCGCGAGGCCGAGGCCGCCGCGGCCGCGTCGCGGATCCACCAGGCGAGCGAGCTCGTCACCGAGGCGCTCGGGCTCTTCCGCGGCCAGCCCTTCGCCGACTTCGCGTTCGACGAGTGGGCGGTCGGCGAGGCCGCCCGTCTCGCCGAGCTGCAGCTGGCCGCGCAGGAGCAGCTCCTCGAGCTCGAGCTGCGGCGCGGCCGGCACGCCGCGGTGATCGGTGACGCGGAACGGCTCGCGAAGGAGCACCCCACCCGCGAGCGCGTCCGCGAGCTGCTGATGCTCGCGCTGTACCGGTCGGGACGACAGGCCGACGCGCTGCGCGCCTACCAAGAGGCACGCGACGTGCTCGTCGAGGAGCTCGGCATCGATCCCGGCCCCGGTCTGCGCGCGCTCGAGGACAGGATCCTCGCCCAGGACCCCGACCTCGAGTGGCAGCCCGAGGAGGCCGGCGAGCCCGTCGTCGCCACGCCGGCCGCGTCCGTCGACGCACCGCCGGCAGGCGCCGAGGCGCCCGAGGCCGCGCGGGTCGGCACCGGATCGGTCGTGGCGCTCGGCGGCGCTCCGGGGCACGGCGGCTTCGTCGGCCGGGGCGTCGAGCGCGCCCGACTCCTCGGGCTCGTCGACGCGGCGCGCACCGGCACGCTGCGGGTCGCGTTGGTGTCGGGGGAGCCCGGCATCGGCAAGACGCGCTTGTGCGAGGAGCTCGCCGCGACCGGGCGCGCGCAGGGTGCCGTCGTCGTGTGGGCGCGCGGCTACGAAGGCGACGGCGCGCCCGCGTTCTGGCCGTGGGTCCAAGTGCTGCGGGTGCTCGCGGAAGACCTCCCCGCCGACGTGCTCGCCGCCGCGGTCGACCGCCAAGCCGCCGACATCGCGCGCGTGGTGCCGGAGTACGCGCGCTTCGCCGACGCGGCCGACGACGCCGAGCTCGACGGGGAGTCGGCTCGCTTCCGCTTCTTCGACGCCGTCGCGACGTTCCTGCGCCGGCTGAGCGCGCACCACGTGCTCGTCGTGGTGCTCGACGACCTCCACTGGGCCGACCAGAGCTCGTTGCGCCTGCTCGAGTTCTGCCTGAGCGCGTTGCGCGACGTGCCCGTCGCGTTCGTCGGCACCTATCGCGACAGCGAAGCCCGCCAACCCCCCCTCGCGGCGACGCTGGCCACCTTGGCGCGCGAGCCCGGGCTCGAGCGCGTCGCGCTGCGCGGCCTGTCGGTCGGAGAGGTCTCCGACTACATCACCACCGTCGTCGGCGAGATCCCCGATCAGGCGCTGGTCGAGTCGGTCCACGACCGAACCGGCGGCAACCCGTTCTTCGTCGCCGAGATCGTGCGGCTGCTGCGCACCGAGGGACGCCTCGGCGTCGGGTCGGCCGACGCGCCGATCCCCGAAGGCGTCCGCGACGTCATCCGCACGCGCCTCGGCCGACTGCCCGAGGACGCGGTCCCCGTGCTCACCGCCGCCGCGGTGATCGGGCGCGAGTTCGACGTCGAGCTCGTCGCCCAGGTGTGCGCGCTCGACGACGACCGCGTCCTCGACCTCATCGAAGCGGCGTGGATGATCGGCATCGTCGACGAAGCGCGCGACGGGTCCGGACACTTCACGTTCGCGCACGAGCTCGTGCGCGAGACCCTCTGCGACGACCTCCCCACGCTGCGGCGCGTCCGGCTCCATCGCGCGATCGGCGACGCGATCGAGCGTCTGCACGGCGAACGCCATCCCGACCACCTCGCCGCGTGCGCGCACCACTACGCCGAAGCCGCGCCGAGTGGCGATCGGCTCAAGGCCGTGCTCTACGGCCAGAAGGCCGGCGACCACCTGACCGCGCAGCTCGCCTACGAGGACGCGATCCCGATCTACGAGCGTGCGATCGGCCTGGTCGACACCTACGACGTCGGGAGCCCGCAGACCCGCATCGATCTGCTGATCGGTCTCGGGTGGGCCCTGCGGGCGAGCGGTCGTCAGAGCGAGGCGCGCGACGTGTTGCGTCGCGCCGCGGATCGCGCCGAGCAGGCGGGCGACGCGGTGCGTCTCGGGCGCGCCGTGCTCGGGTTCGGCGGCGGCACGTTCTGGGACTGGTGGCAGGAGTTCGGTGTCTCCGACACCGACCTGATCCAGCAGCTCGAGCACGCGCTCGAGCTGCTCGAACCGGGCGACTCCGTCCTGCGCTGCGAGCTGCTCTCACGCCTCGCCGTCGAGCTCTACTTCCATTGCCCGCGCGAGCGTCGCGACGCGCTCACGCGCGAAGCGGTCGACATGGCACGCCGGCTCGACGACCCGGCCGCGCTCGCCGCCGCGCTCGCCGGTCGGCACACCGCGCTGTGGAGCCCCACCAACCACGACGAGCGGCTCGCGCTCAGCACCGAGCTCGTCGAGGTCGCGCAGGCCGGCGGCCTGCGGCACTTCGAGGTCGTGGGCCGGCACTTCCGGATGATCGACCGACTCGAGTGCGCCGACCGTGCGGGCGTCGAAGCCGACTTCGCGGTGTGCGAGGAGCTGATCGCGAACCTCGGCCAGCACGCGTTGAGCGTGCAGCTCATGTGGTTCCGCGTCATGCGCGCCACGCTCGACGGTCGCCACGAGGAAGCGGAACGCCTCGCGCACGAGGCTTTCGAAGCGCACCGCGCCACGAGCGAACCCGCCGCGTGGATGGCGCTCGGCGCGGTCCTGTTCCAGCTGCGGCGCGAGCAGGGTCGCCACGGCGAGCTCGAACCGCTCCTCCGGCAAGCCATCGAGCGCCAGCCGCACGTGTCGATGTCGTGGCGGATCGCGCTCGCGCTGCTCCTCGCCGAGCACGGCCGTCCCGACGAGGCCTACGAGCTGGTCGACGACGTGTTGCAGCCGGGTCTGCCGGGACTCCCCGGGGGCATGCTCGCCGGGATCACCCTCTTGCAGCTCGCCGAAGTGTGCATCCAAGGTCGCTTCGTCGAGGGCGCCGCCCTGCTCGAGGACGCGGTGCGCGACTACCCGGTCGACGTCGTGCTCCTCGGCACCGGCCACCTGTGCTTCGGGCCGATCGAGATCGCGCGCGGGAACCTCGCGTGGGTCCTCGGCCGCCGCGACGAAGCGATCGAGCACCTCCGCAAGGCCATCGGCACTGCCGAGCGCCTCGACTCGGCGGCGGTCGTCGCCCGGACGCGAGCACGCCTGGCGGTCCTTCTCGCCGAGCGGGGCGGTCCCGGCGACCTCGACGAGGCCCGGACCTACGCCGATCAGGCGGTCGCCGACGCCACCGCGATCGGGCTCCCGCTCGTCGCCGCCGAGGCGCGCTCCACCACGCCCGCTCCGTAGCGGTACGGCCGCGCACCGCGCGTCCGGGGCGAAGCCCGGGCGACACCCTGGCGCCAGCGCGACGAAAGTCGCCTCCTCTTGGATGTGGTCCCAAGGAGCCCGCAAGGCGCCCGCAAGGTCGGGGGCGTTGGATGGGCCCACACGAGAGCCACATCGGGGGAGGCCCACCATGTCCGCAGTCACCGCGATCGCCCAGCCGCAGACCGACGAGCGCAGCCAGATCTTCACGCCCATCGCCCGTGCCGAGAGCCTGCGGTCCATCGCCGCCCACGTGCACCCGGTGCTGGCGCAGGCGTACCAGCGTCGGGCCGCCGAGCTCACGTTCGGCGCCTGGGTCCACGCCCTGCGCGTCGCTCCGGTCGAGATCGACGAGTTCACCGAC
>DASUMP010000273.1:0-6173 GCA_036277635.1 Acidimicrobiia bacterium
GCCGCGTCGACGAGGAGCTCGATCGGCGAACGCGCCTGGTCGGCGGGGACGCGCTGGGCGGTCTGGCCGACGCCGACGACGACCGGGCTGCGGGGATCGGGCACGACCACTCCGGGTCAGAGGAGGCGAACGAGCGGGGCGAGGCTACTGGTCGTCATCGGCGGGGCCGCCGACGAGCAGCGCGGGCCAGACGGGTTCGCCGACCGCCGCGCTGTCGGGACAGATCGACCGGTACCGGCACCACCGACAGACCGCTTCGTCGCGCACGCCGGTCCACCGTTCGGTGCGCCACATCGCTTCGACGGCGCCGCGCAGCTCTTCGTCGATCGCAGCGAGGTCGTCGGCGTCGGGCTCGAACGGTTCCGGATCGTCCTCGGCGTCGGCGGCGAGGTGTTCGTAGCGCAGCCGGAGGCGGAGGCCGCGCCGTTCGGCCTGCGGCGCCAACACGTGGGCTTGCACGCGCGCTCGCGGATCGTCACCCACGCGTAGGTGCGTGACGCGGCCGGTCTTGTAGTCGCGAGCGTCGAGGATGCCGTCGTGGACCCACACCGCGTCGATACGAGCCGTGGCCATGAACATCGGCGGCGGGAGCCGATGGAAGCGCGCGAGGTCGACTTCGTGCGCCGAGGACTCGACAGCGCCCGACGGGCAGCGGCGCGCGTGGCGCGCGAGCACACCCCGGTACACGTCGTCGTCGCATCCGTGGGACTCGAGTGCGTCGCGCACGGCGTCATCGTCGTGACACGACCCGTGCGCGTGCACGAAGCGCAACAGCTCGTGGACGAGCAGTCCGTGATCCGGCGACGGTGACGGGTCGCTCGGCGGCGTCCCCAGCACGTGCTCGTTGAAGTGCAGCCGCGGGCACCGCAGCCAGCTGTCGAACGACGTCGGTGACACCGGAACGATGTCGGGGAGTGCACGCGACCGACTCATCGACGCCCGTGGGGTTCGCAGCCGGCGACGAACGCGCACCGAGCGCATTCAGCTCCGGGTCGGGCTCGTCCGGTGGCGGCGTGCGCGCGGAGCTCCGCCACTCGCTTCGCCAGCCAGGCGTCGTGTTCGGCGGCGTCACGCTCGAGCTCGACGTCGAGCGCCACGATCCGGACCTCGAGGAGGTCGGCGCTGACGATGCGGATCCGCTCCTGTGCCCAGGGACGGGCGCGCAGCGCCGCGAACCGCACGTCGACGTCGTCGAGCGGACGGCCCCCGAGGAGGAGGCGGCGCAGCTCGCAGGTGCCGTCGGCGTGCTCGAACGGCAAGCCGACGTTGCCGACGAGGCGGACACCGTGGTCGGGGAGCTGCGTCTCCCATTCGTCGAACGCGTCATCGGCGGAGCGGGCCGGAACGTGGCCGAACAACGCGAAGTAGCCGCGGACCGCCGCCGCATACACCCGCTGGTGCTCGGGCTCGAGGTCGGTCGGCGCGACGAACCCGCTGGGGTTCGGTGTCCCCGGCGTGGCGTGCGCGAGTCGCGCGTCGGCGTGGAGGCGGTTGGCGAGTGCGAAGCGGGCGCCCGACCCGAAGTTCTTCGACTTCGGCTCGGCGAGCTCCTTGGCGAGGCGCCGCGCGCAGCCGCCGACGCCGATCCGGAGCTGGGCCCCCGTCACCTTGGTGAGCTCCGGTTCTTCCACGACCCGAGGATACGGACCACTGCCCGGGCCGGGTCGGGACCCGGGTTCGCGCGCGCAGCGTGGTGGATGGCGCCGGCGCAGCATGGGTCGAACGGCCTACGCGGTCCGTTGGGTCCCAATCGTCCGATACGATGGCGGTTCTCGGTCCGACACTCTCCGCGCATGGGACATACAGCCCATGACGCTGAACACGGAGAGTGGTATCGTGGACCGTGAACGGACTGGGCGGCGGTGGTGCGAGTCCTGCGGGACGAGCATCACCACCTCCGAAAGAACGCGTGGAACGGGGGAGACAACCCGTTCCCGTGGGGAGGCACAGATCTCCCGGGCAGGAGCTGGTCACGGCGCCCGGGAAGGAGCCAGCGTGAACCCGGCCCCACGACCGGATGAAGGGAACCGTCGTGGGTACTGCCAGGAACGCGGCTCGTCGAGGCGGCACGTTGCTCGTCACGCTGGGCACGCTCATCGTTGCCACCGGACTCGTCGGCTTCATGGGGATCGGCGTCGCGTCCTCCGCGTCGGTCGCTCCCGTGTTCGTCGCCGGGAACCCCAGTTGCGCCGACCTCGGCTTCGACTTCGAGGTGAAGGCCGACCCGCCGAACGCGGGCGACTACTCGAACGGCACGCTCGACGTCACGGTGACGCGCAACGGCGCGTCGTTCAGCTGGACGTCGAACATCGCCATCCCCGCGGTGATCGCCAAGGGCGGCCCGAACGCGAACGTCTACTACTACAACCCCGCGTCGTTCGGTGACACGAACCTCGTCTCGCCGACCAACGCCAGCAACGGGCAGCCGTACGGTCTGAGCCACATCAGCTTCTGCTACGACGCGGTCGTGACCACGACCACGGCGGCGCCGACGACCACGACGACCGAGGCGCCGACGACCACGACGGAAGCCCCGACCACGACGACGACCGAGGCGCCGACCACGACGACGACCGAGGCGCCGACGACCACGACGACCGAGGCGCCGACCACGACGACGACCGAGGCGCCGACGACCACGACGACCGAGGCGCCGACGACGACGACCTCGATCGTGATCCAGTCGACCACCACGGTCCCCGAGGAGACCACGACGACCACCGAGGCGCCGACCACGACCACCGAGGTCTCGCCGACCAGTGTCGTGATCGACACGGTGCCGACGACCGTCGCGCAGCAGGCGACCACCAGCACCACCGCTGGTGGCGGCACGTTGCCGATCACCGGTGCGAGCCCGCAGCTCTTGCTGCTCGTCGGCTTCGGCCTGCTCGGCATCGGTGCCCGCCTCGTGGCTTCCGGACGCCGTCCGCGCTTCGAGGTCTGACACGAGCGACCCGCGTGCTCGCGAGCGAGCACTCGGTGAACTGAGCATCGCCCCCGGGTGCCCACGGCCCGGGGGCGTTGCGCGTCCGTCACTACACTCGCTCGGGTGCGGGTGGCGATCGGTGCCGACCATGCGGGGTTCCCGCTGAAGCAACACCTGGTCGCCGTCCTCGGCGCCGGCGGCCACGACGTGGTCGACCTCGGCACCGACTCCGATGCCAGCGTCGACTACCCGCCGATCTGTGCCGCCGTCGCACGCGCCGTCGTGCGTGGCGACGCCGACCGGGGCGTGGTGCTCGGGGGGAGCGGTCAGGGCGAGCAGATCGCGGCCAACAAGGTGCACGGCGCGCGCGCCGCGCTCTGCCACGACCTCTACACCGCGCGCATGAGCCGGGCGCACAACGACGCCAACGTGCTCGCGATGGGGGCGCGGATCATCGCACCGGCGCTCGCCGAGGAGATCCTCGAGCTGTGGCTCGCCACGCCGTTCGACGGTGGTCGCCACGAGCGCCGGATCGAACAGATCGCACAGATCGAACGCGACGAGTCGTCCACCGCCGAGCTCGCGAGGGAGCACCGATGACGAGCCCACTCCACGACACCGATCCCGCGATCGCCGACATCGTCCGCCGGGAGCTCGAGCGCCAGAACACCACGATCCAGCTGATCGCGTCCGAGAACTTCACGTCGCCGGCGGTGCTCGAGGCCCAGGGCTCCGTCCTCACGAACAAGTACTCGGAGGGCTATCCGGCGAAGCGTTACTACGGCGGCAACCAGGTCGTCGACGAAGCCGAAGAGCTCGCGCGCCAACGGGTGTGCGCGCTGTTCGGCGCCGATCACGCGAACGTGCAGCCCCACTCGGGTGCGAACGCGAACATGGCCGCCTTCCTCGCGCTGCTCGAGCCGGGCGACAAGGTGCTCGGCATGCGCCTCGACCAGGGGGGCCACCTCACGCACGGCTCGCCGGTCAACTTCAGCGGCCGCCTCTACGACTTCGTCGCGTACGGCGTCGACGACGACTCCGAGACCATCGACTACGACGCCGTGCGCGCGCTGGCGCAGCGCGAGCGGCCGAAGCTCGTCATCGCCGGCGCCACTGCGTATCCGCGCGTGATCGACTTCGCGGCGTTCCGATCCATCGCCGACGAGGTCGGCGCACTGCTGCTCGTCGACGCCGCGCACATCGCCGGTCTGATCGCCGGCGGCGCGCACCCGAGCCCGGTGCCGTTCGCCGACGTCGTCACGTTCACGACCCACAAGACGCTGCGCGGCCCTCGCGCCGGCACGATCCTGTGCCGTTCCGACCTCGCAACCGCGATCGACAAGGCCGTGTTCCCCGGGTTGCAGGGCGGTCCGCTGATGCACGTCATCGCCGCGAAGGCGGTGGCGTTCCACGAAGCGGCGCAGCCGTCGTTCCGCACCTACGCGGCCGACATCGTCACCAACGCGCGTGCCCTCGCCGACGCGCTGGCGAACGAGGGGTTCCGGATCGTGTCGGGCGGCACCGACAACCACCTGCTGCTCGTCGACCTCAGACCGTTCGGCGTCACCGGCAAGGTCGCGCAGGAAGCACTCGATCGCGCCGGGATCACCACGAACAAGAACGCGATCCCGAACGATCCCGAGAAGCCGTTCGTGACGAGCGGGTTGCGGCTCGGCACTGCGGCGGTCACGACCGCGGGGATGGGCCCGGGGGAGATGGCCGAGATCGCGTCGTTGATCGGCACGGTGCTGCGCGCGGTCGACGACGACTCCGTGGCGGCCGACGTGCGCGAGATGGCCGCACGGCTCTGCTCGAAGTTCACGCCGTACCCGGCGCAGTAGCGATCGGTCTGCGGTGGGTGCGTACGCGCTCGTCCTCGTGGTGGGCGCGCTCACCACGTTCGCGGTCACCCCGATCGTGCGCCGCGTCGCGATCCGTGCCGGCGCGATCTCGCATCCCGCCGACGACCGGCACGTCCACACGGAACCGACCCCGCTGCTCGGCGGTGCCGCGATGTTCCTCGGGTTCCTCGCCGCGTTCGCAACGGCGTCGCGCCTCGATGAGTTCCAGCCGATGTTCGCCGAGAGCTCGGAACCGTTGGGGGTCATCCTCGCCGCGGGTGTGATGTTCTTCGTCGGGGTGCTCGACGACATCCGCGACGTGTCACCACCGGCGAAGGTCGCGGGCCAAGTGCTCTCCGCGAGCATCCTCGCCACGCTCGGCGTGACGATGTTCTACTTCCGCGTCCCCTTCAACCTCTTCGGATCCGAGCTGTTCGTGCCCGGCGCCGACCTGGCCGCGCTGATCACGGTGTTGTGGGTCGTGCTGATGGCGAACGCGATCAACCTGATCGACGGACTCGACGGACTCGCCGCGGGCATCGTCGCGATCGCCGGCGGCGCGCTCTACTTCTTCGCCGATCGCCTCTCCGATCGCGGCTTCCTCGAGGCGTCGAACGTGGGTCCGCTCGTCGCGGTGATCGCGGTCAGCGTCTGCGTCGGGTTCCTCCCGTGGAACTTCAACCCGGCGCGCATCTTCATGGGCGACGGTGGTGCGCTCTTCCTCGGCTTGTTGCTCGCGGTGCCGACCATCACCGTCGGCGGCCGCACCGACGTCGCGTTCAGCGGCAACACCTACTTCTTCTTCGCGCCGTTGCTGATCCCGGTCGTGATCCTCGGCGTCCCCATCATCGACACCGCGTTCTCGTTCGTGCGACGACTCGCGAAGCGCCAGTCGTGGAGCACCGCCGACGCCGGTCACCTGCACCACCGCCTGATGCAGCTGGGGCACGGCCCGCGCCGTTCGGTCGTCATCTTGTGGGCGTGGACGGCGCTGCTGTCGGGGATCGCGCTGCTCCCCGTGTACACCGACCAGGGCAACGCCTTGGTGCCGTTCGCGATCGGTGCCCTCGGGCTGCTGCTCTACGCGTTCTTCCACCCCGGCGTGCGCGAGACCCGGGGGCGCGCGTTCCGCCTGCGCCACCCTTCGGCGGCGGGCCTCGACGCGTCCGACCTCGACCCGCAGGGCCCCGACGCGGTCGTCGACCTCGAGGCCGAGCGGCGCCGGCGGGCGTGACCCGCCGAGCGCTCGGTTTGACGGGCGGGGCCCCCGCCCGTAGATTGGGAATCGATTCACAAGCGAGGTGCGCGCACCGGCGCGCGCTCCCCGGGGGCGGCAGAACGTTGGATCCGAACGTACGGCGCGAGCGGCCGGCGCCGACCTGGCAGCAGGGCTTCGGCGACGGTCT
>DASUMP010000274.1:0-10020 GCA_036277635.1 Acidimicrobiia bacterium
TCGGAGGCGAAGCCGGCCGCGGGGAGGGCGAAGAGGGCCGCGCCGCCGATGGCGGCGGCGATGGCGGCTCCGGCCACGCTCCTGGGGATCACAGACATCGGGGTGCTCCTCGGTCTGCGCCGGTCTCGTCCCGGCGAACGACCCCATCATCGACGACGTTCCCGAGAACGCTCAGAACCGATCCTGAAGGTTGCCCGAGAGATCGAGCGGCAACGTGAACCCGACCGCCGCTCCCCCTCCGGGCACCTCGTCCACGAACACCGAGCCCGCGTGCAGCTCCACGATCTGGCGCACGATCGCGAGCCCGAGTCCCGAGCCGGGAACCACCTGGGCACCCGGCGCCCGGTAGAAGCGATCGAACACGCGCGCCCGGTCCGCGGGGGCGATGCCCGGACCCCGGTCGCGCACGACGACTCGTCCGTGTGCCACCTCCACGTCGACCGGCTGGTCGCGAGGACTCCACTTGCACGCGTTGTCGAGGAGGTTCGCGACCACACGCTCGAGCAGCGCGACGCGCCCGAACACGACCGAGTCGTCGCTCGTGAGGCGAATCTCGAGTCCGCTGCGACGCCGCGCGCGTTCGACCGCGCGCTCCACCAGCTCGCCGACGACCACCGCCTCAGGCTCGTGTTCGGCCGCGCGCGGGTCGGTCGCGAGATCGACCAGCTCGGTGACCAGATGGGTGAGCTCCTCGAGCTCGGCGGTCGCGTCGGCTAGCACCTCCTGGCGCTGTTCGAGCGGCATGTCGCCGGCGCGCGCGAGCAGCTCGATGTTCGTCCGGAGGCTGGTGAGGGGCGTGCGCAGCTCGTGGCTCGCGTCGGTCACGAGCTGGTGCTGCTGCTCACGCGACAACGACAACGCGCTGACCATCGCGTTGAACGCGCGCGCCAGCCGACCGGTCTCGTCGTCTCGTTCGACCTCGATCGTCTCGGAGAGCTCCTGACTCTGCGCGATGCGTTCGGCGGCGCCGGTGACGCGCTCGACCGGCCGCAGCGCGCGACGCGCCGTCAGGAAGCCGACCGCGCCGGCTCCGCTCACGCCGATGCCCGCGGCGATCACGAGGGCGATCCCGAGGCCGCGCAGCGTCGCGTCGACCTCGCCGAGCGGGCGCGCGACCTGGAGCGCGCGACCATCACCGGCCGGATGGACCAGCACGCGGACGTGAGCGCCTTCAGCGCGCGTGGTGTGGAAGTACGCGCCGCGCTCGCCCGCGGCGACCTCGAGGTCGGCGGGTTCGACCGGGACCACGATCTCGTCGGCCTCGACGACGACGAGACCGTCGGCGCGCACCAGCTGCACGAACGTCTCGCCGAACGGGTCGTCGAACAGGTTCGCCGCGAGCAGCCCCCCGAACCGCGGGTTGGCGCGCGTCGCGAGCACCTCGACGGCGCGATCGGCGCGCGCCACCAGCGACCGATCGACTTCGTCGTAGAGCTGACGGCGCGTGGCGAAGAACGAGAACGCCGCGATGGCGAGTACCGCGATCGCGACCGCAGTCGCGGTCACGACGGCGAAGCGGGCCCGAAGCGTCACGGCTCGCGCACGACGTATCCCACGCCACGCACGGTGTGCAGCAGGCGGGGCGCCCCGTCGACTTCCATCTTGCGCCGCAGGTAGCTCACGTAGACATCGAGCGAGCTCGCGGTGCCGAAGTCGTAGCCCCAGATCCGGTCGGAGATGAGCTCTCGGGTGAGCACCTGGCCGGCGTTGATCATCAGCAGCTCGAGCAACGCGAACTCGGTACGGGTGAGGTGCAGCTCGGTCTCGCCGCGACGCACGATGCGCGCACCGGGATCGAGGGTGAGGTCGGCGACCTCGAGGACACGACGGTCGTCTCCGGACCCGGTGCGCCGGACGAGTGCCCGCAAGCGCGCCAGCAGCTCTTCGAGCGCGAACGGCTTCACCAAATAGTCGTCGGCGCCCGCGTCGAGACCGGCGACCCGGTCGGAGACGAGGTGGCGAGCGGTCAGCACCAGGATCGGCGTGCGGTCGCCGCGAGCGCGCAACGCGCGACACACCTCGAGCCCGTCGACCCGCGGCATCACCACGTCGAGGACCATGGCGTCGGGAGGGTCCTGTTCCACCGCGCCGAGCGCTTCTACCCCGTCGCTCGCGGTCGCGACGTCGTAGCCCTCGAACGTGAGCGCACGCTGCACCGAAGTCCGGACACCGGGGTCGTCGTCGACGACAAGGATCCGCATGGCAGCAGTGTCGCAGGTGAATCCGAGAACTCGCCGAGAAGTACGCTGCTCCGATGACGGTTGCGCCGGCCCGGCGACCGCAGCGTACGGCGACCGACGGCCCGCCGCTGCCGCGGGGGCGGCGCATCGAGCTCGGCGGACGCGGCACCACGTTCGTGCGCGAGGTGGACGGCCCGCCCGGAGCACCCACCCTCTTGTTGTTGCACGGATGGCTCGCGAGCGGCGGACTCAACTGGTTCACCGCGTTCGACGATCTGGCCCGGCATTTCCGCGTCGTCGCCCCCGACGTGCGCGGCCACGCGCGTGGGCTGCGCAGCCGTCGCATCTTCCGGCTCGCTGACTGCGCCGACGACTGCGCCGAGACGCTCGTCGAGCTCGGGACGGGCCCGGTCATCGCGGTCGGCTACTCGATGGGCGGCCCGATCGCGCAGCTCTTCTGGCAGCGTCATCGCGACCTGTGCGCCGGGTTGGTGCTGTGCGCGACCGCGGGCGGCTTCATGCCCGGGACCCGGGAACGACTCGCGTCGCAAGCCGTGATGGCCGCGGTCGCCGGGACCACCCGCGTCGGGTCGTTGCTGACGAGGCTGCCGGGCGCGCCGCCGGTCGCGTTCCCCTTCGGGCGCGCCGCGAGCATGCCGGCGTGGGCGGCGGCCGAGATGCGCCGCCACGACCTGCGCCTGGTGATCGAGGCGGGACACTCGATCTCGACGTACCACGCGCGGTGGCTCCCCGACGTCGATGTCCCGACGGCTGCGGTCGTCACCACGCACGACCGCGCCGTCGCCCCGCGTCTGCAGTACGAGATGGCGGCCGCGATCCCCCACGCCACGGTGCATCCGATCTTCGACGGTCACCTCGCGTGCGCGCGTCCGTCGTTCGCGGCCCCACTGCGTCGCGCCTGCCTCGACGTCGCGACGCGCGCGTTCGGCTAGCTCAGGGGGTCGCGTCGCTGGGTTCGTCGTCGGCGTCGTCGGCGTCGGTCTCGGCGAGCGCTCGGAGCTCGGCGAGCGCGCTGTGCACGAGTCCGTCCCCGTGCGGCACGTTCTCGACTGCTTCGCCACCCAACGCCTCTTCCCACACGTCGGGACTCGGCGCCCGCTCCGCCGCTTCGACCAGCGCCGCGGCGGCGGCCGCGAGCGTCTCGTGACCCTCGTCGACGACGATCGCGTCCTTGTCGTGGCCGGGGCTCATCGCCGCTTCCTCGACGACCGGTCGGCATTGCCGAGCGCCGCCTCCGACGCGAGCGCCGTCAGCTCCGCCATCGCCTCGCGCCGCAACCCGTCGGTCTGCTCGCCCTTGCGGGTCGCGGCCTTGGCCGGCGCCTTCGCCGCGGGGACCGGGGCCGGGACCGGGACCGGGGCTGGCGCCGGCGCGGCTTCGTCGACTGCGTGCTTCCGCTCGGCCTGGGCCACGACGCGTGCCGCGTCGAGCTGGGCGCGGGTGTCGGCCAGCTCGGCGCGCAGCTGGTCGATCTCGCTGCGCAGCGCGTCGGTTCCGGCGGCCGCCTCCTCGAGTCGGGCCACCTCCTCCCGACCGACGGTGACCTGGTGCTCGAGCTTCGTCGCCTGCCGACGCAGCTTGGTGAGCTCGGCGCGCGCCGCGGCGGCGTCGCGCACGCGTTCCTCGTCGGCTTCGCGCTGCGCCTGGGCGGCCGTGCTCTCCGACGAGGCGCGAGCCTCCGCCGCCGCGAGACGGTCGGCGGCTTCCGCGAGCTGGTCGGTGACCTCGGCGAGCTGGCCGTCGAGGTCGGCGACGCGCGCCGCGTGCTCGTCACGCTCGGACCGGATCGCCACGAGCTCGGCCTCGAGCTCGGCGAGACGCGACTGCAGCAGATCCTGCGCGCCTTCGAGCTCAGCGACGCGCGCCGCGGCGCGCTCACCGTGGGCTCGGGCGTCGGCGAGCTCGTGTTCGAGGCGGTCGGCGTCGGCGTTGAGCTCTTCGAAGGCGCTGCGCGCCTCGTCGAGGACTCCCGACAGCTTGGCGACGGTCCGGTCGGCCTTCGCCTGAGCCTTGCGCGACACGTCGAGGTCGCGCTCGAGCTGCGCGATCTGCTCGGACAGCTCAGCGCGCACGCCGGCCACCGAGAGGTCGGCCTCGGCCCGCAGCGCCGCCAACGTCCGTTCGGCGTCGGCGGCGACCGCGTCGACCTCGGCCGTCGCGGCTGCGAGCTGCGCGTCGCGCTCGACGATCTCCGCTTCGAGCTCGGCGATCCTCGCCTCGAGCTCCCGCAGTGTGGCGTCGCGCTGAGCGATCGTGGATTCGTACTCGGCGAGGCGCGCTTCGCGGTCCGAGAGCTGGGAGCGCAGGTCGTCGGCGACCGACGCGAGCTTCGACACGCGGTCGTCGCGGCTCAACGCGTCGACTTCGGCAGCGAGCCGATCACGCTCGACAGTGGTGTCGCGCAGCGCGTGCTGCACTTCGGTGAGCCGCGCGAGCTGCTCGTCGGCCCGCCGGTGCGCGGTCTCGGTGGCGCTCTCGAGGCGGCGTTCGAGGTCGCGCCGAGCGACGAGCTCACGTTCGAGCTCCTTGCGCGCCTCGGTCCGTTCGCGCTGCTCGGCGCGGAGCTGATCCGAGTACTCCTGGCTCAGCGCGACCTGATCCTCGAACATGTGGTGCAGACGGACGATCTCGTCACTCTTGCGCGCGAGCTCCGCTTCCAGCCGCTGCACTTCCTTCTGTGCCTCGACGCGCGCCTCGCGCGTCGCCGCGAACCGGACCTTGGCCGCGTCGCGTGTCGTCCGCTCCCGCAGCTGCTGGAGCTCGCGTCGAACGGTCGCAGCCTCCTTCTCGGCGCGCCGGCGGGCTTCGGCCTCCTGCTCGAGCCGCTTGCGCTGCTCGAGCACGAGCGCGCGCGCTTCCTCGGCGGCGCGACCGTTCAGGCGCGCGGCTTGTTCGAGCTCCGTCGCTCGTTGGCGCAGCGCCCGCCCGCGGGTGACGGTCGCGTCGGCGACCGCGACGGGCTCGATGGTCAGCTCGGGCTCCGGGGGCAGCGGCTCGTCGCGCTCCGCGACGATCTCGTCGAGCAGCAGCTTCCGGCGCACCGGAGCATCGTCGACGGGTTCGTCCACGGCGCTCGCGGCGGCCTGCTGGCGGTCCGAGGGGACGGTAGGCATGCCACCGTCTGTTTCGGCGCCGACCGCGTCGGCCTTGACCGTCATCCGGTGCGGACCGGGCCGGTGTCGACCACCTCGAACGCGGTGCCGGGGACCGACCGCAGCTGGCGGAGGTCGTCGTCGTCCCAGCGGGGATCGGCGGCGCCGGTCACGTACCAGTTCGAGCCGTTGTCGGCGACGATCATCCCGAACTCCCGCAGGGCCTCGAGCACCACCCGGGCTTGGCCCCGGTAGCCCGACAGGTCGAAGTCGGCGCGCAGCCGGAACCGCAGCCCCATCGGCGGCAGGTTCGGGTCGGTCGAGCTCGACGCGAAGTGGGTGGCGGGGAGCACGAACCCGCGCTGGGTGCGGCTCACGGTGAAGCGCAGGGCGTGCGGGATGCGGCCGGCGGCCACCTCGTCGTAGCGCACGAGCCCGGCGAAGATCGGCAGCCCGGCGGCGTCCGCCGACGTCCAGCCGAGAGGTCGGAGCGCGTTCGAGCGCAGGTCGAAGCGGGCGCCCGAGTCGGCCTTCCACCCCGACGTCGTGCGGAACGCCCGGTACAGCTCGTAGAGCTCGCAGTGGTCGCGGTCGACCGCGATGACGTGCCGGTCGCCGTCGGCGTACGGACCGCCCTCGACCGGCGCGTCGAGCGGGACCGGGTACGGCCCGGGATCGCTCTCGTCGCCGTACGCAGTGAAGCGGATCGGGACCTCGGGCTGGTTCCAGCGCACCGTCACGTACGGGATCCCGTACGCGCCGTCGCCGCCGAAGTCGGGATGGAGGAAGTCGCCGCCGTTCGCGTTGATCGACGCGATGTAGGCGGACGAGCGCGCGTGGACGGGCAGACCGGTCACCGGCTGGTTCCACGGGTTGTCGGCCGGGAACACCCGGCAGCGTTCGAGCGCGCCGTTCGGCGTGCCGCCGCCGGGCATCCGGAACGGCAGGAGCGACGGGGTGCACGCCGCGGCGAGGACGGCGACGGTCGTGGCGGCGACCAGGGTTCGGATCCGCATCGCCCCGGTATCGGCGCGAACCGACCCGGCCCTGACCGCTACGGCGCGTCGGTGTCGGAAGCCGGCGCGCGGTCCCGGCGGCGGAGCCGCGCGACGAGGCGCGCCGGCGACGGCGGTTCCGCGTCGTCGAGGGGGCTGCGACCCCGGCGGATCTCGAAGTAGAGGACCTTGGCCGTGCCCACGAGCGGTGTGGCCACGAGCGCGCCCGGGATCCCCGCCGCGGCGCCGCCGATGATCGCCGCCATCATCGTCGCCGGCGGCGACAGGTCGACCGACTTGCCGACGATCGCCGGTTGCAGCACGTGGTTCTCGAACGTGTTGTAGAGCACGTAGAGGACGAGGCAGATCACCCCGGTCTGGAGATCCTTCGTGACGGCGAGCGTCACGAACACGAATCCGCCGAGGAACCCGCCGACCTGCGGGATGAGGTCGACGAGCACCATCCAGAGCGCGGCGACCGGGGTGAGCGGCACGCTCAACGCGAGGCCGATCGAGAGGATCACGAGGCCCGCGATCACGGCCACGACGAGCGACCCGGCGAAGTAGCGACCGAACACCTGCTGGAACACGTGACCGATCCGGTCGGCTTGGGGTCGGCGCGCCGGCGGGACCGCGTGGCGCGCGCGGTCGACGAGCGCCTCACCGTCGAGCAGCAGCGCGAACATCGCGAGCACGACGATCGCCGTGGTGAGCGCTCCACCGAACAGGGAGTTCGCGAGGTCGGTGACCGTCTCGTCGTCGACGCGTGCGGGCAGGTCACGCGCCCACTCCTCGACCTTGTCGGCCGCGTCGGCGTCCTGCAGTCGCTCGCCGACGACCGGGAAGTCGTACATCTGCTCAACGGTCTCCGGCAGCTCGTCGGCGAAGTCTTCGGCTTGACGCACTGCCGGTGGGCCGAGCACCAGCACGACGAACACTGCGATCGCGGCGACGATCACCCCGACCGCGACGACCGCCGCGGCGCGCGGCACACCGAACCGACGGCGGATCGCGCTGACGACCGGATCGAGCGCGACCGCGAGCACCGCGCCGATCCCGATCTTCGTGAGCATGTCGCCACCGATGCGCACCACCGCCATCGCGGCGGCGACCAGGAGCAGCCCGACGACGATGCCGAGCGCGGAGCGGACGTCGAGCTCGAGGGTGAGCGGCCGTTCGGTGGGCGCCGACCGACGCAGCAGCGACCGTTCCCGCTCGGCGGACTCGGCGGGCTCACGCGACTCACGCTCTGCTCGCGCTTCGCGCACGTCGTCGTCGCCGGGCGCCACACCCGTTACTGTACGGCGCGGTGGCCGCGACCGACGGTGACGTCCTGCGGGTGCGCATCCGGGCTCGCACGATCGCCCTGCTGTTGGGAGCCATCGTGCTCGCGTTCGCGCTCGAGCGGCTCTTCGTCGCCGCCCACGACGCGATCGGTTGGTTCGTCGCCGCCACGATCGTCGCGCTGCTGTTGATGCCCGTCGTGGCGCTCCTCGAACGGTTCATGCGTCGGGCACTCGCGATCGCAGTCGTGTTGTTGGTGCTCGCCGGCTTCATCGGCGTCGTGGTCTACGGCGTGTTCAACGACCTCTCTTCGCAGATGCGACGGCTCGAGCGCGCGGTGCCGTCGGCCGCGGCGCGCCTCGAAGACGACGATCGCTTCGGCGAGGTCGCGCGCGACTTCCGACTCGAGGAGCGCGCGCGTGACGCGGTCGACGGCATCGGCGAACGCCTCACCGGCGAGGCGCGCGCGACCGCAGGCAGCGTGGGCGCGTATCTCGCGGGCACCGTGCTCACGATCTTCATGCTGGGCTGGAGCACCCGGATGATGGCCGCCGGGCTCGCCCAGATCGACGATCTCGAGCGACGGGCGCGCGTCCGCACCATCCTCGTGGAGGCCCTGCGCACCTGGCGCACCTACGTGACGTACGCGATCGCCCAAGCCTTCGGATTCGGGTGCCTGACGTTCGCGGTGTGCCGGCTCGCCGACCTCCCGGCGCCGGTGCCGCTCGCCCTCTGGCTCGCGCTGTGGTCGATCGTGCCGTTCATCGGCGTGCTCGTGGGGATGGTGCCGATCCTGATGCTCTCCGCCGGACTCGAGTCGTTCGACCAGGCCCTCGTGCTGCTCGCCGTGTTCCTCGTGCTGCAGGTGGTGCAGGTCGTGATCCTGCGCCGCGTCCACCTCCGCAGCCTCTATGTCGGTCCGGCGGTCGTGCTCGTGATCGGGCTGCTCGGCTACGAGATGTACGCGATCGGCGGTGCGATCTTCGGCATCACCATCGCGATCCTCGCGTTGGCGTTCGCCGACGCGGCCACGACCGAGGAACCCGACCCCGAAGCTCTCGACCCGACGCGCCCCGACCCGGCGATCGCGCCGTCGTAGCGATGCCCGCCGTCGGCTGGGCAGCCGCACGGTCTCAGGCCGCGGCGGCGGCGCCGGTCGCGTCTCGCAGCGCACGGCGCACTGCGACCTCGCAACGCGACAACCAGCGCGACGCCCGCGCCGCCCGCCAGTGCTCGCGGAGCACCCCCGCGCGCCACAGGTCGATCACGGTCGGGTGCACGTACGACGCGCGTGCGACCGCACGCGTGTTGCGGAGCATCTCTGCGGCCGTCTCGACCGCGCTCACGACGAGGCTGTCGTCGTCGCGCTCGTTCCCGGTCGGAGTGCACCCCGACAGCTGCTCGGCACAGACGACCGTCCCGCCCCAGGTGCGAAAGTCCTTGGCACTGAACTGCTCACCCGCGATCGCACGGATGTACTCGTTGACATCGGTGGAGTCGACGTCGACGACCTGGCCGTCGTCGTCGAGGTAGGCGAACAGCTCGTCGCCGTCGAGCCCTTCGCACTCCTGGACGAGATGGACGAGGAGCGGGTCGGTCACGGCGACTTCGTGACGCAGCCCGCCCTTGCCGTCGAACTCGAACCGCGCCCGCCTGCCCGTCACCTCGACGTGGTCGGTGCGCAGGGTGGTCAGACCGAAGGACTCGTTGTCGGCGGCGTACTCGGCGTTGCCGATGCGAACGAGTGTGTCGTCGAGGAGGCGGACGAGGAGCGCGAGCACCCGGACGTCGGGGAGACCCGGACGACGCAGGTCGGCGGCCACCGCGCGCCGCAGATCGGGGAGCCTCGCCGCGAACTCGCCGAGCCGCAGGAACTTCTCCGCATCGCGCGCTTCTCGCCAGGTCGGGTGGTAGCGGTACTGCTTGCGACCCTTGGCGTCGCGTCCGGTCGCCTGCAGGTGGCCGTCGGGGTCGGGGCAGATCCAGACGTCGGTCCACGCCGGCGGGATCGCGAGCGACGCGATCCGCTCCTTCACCCCGGGGTCGCGTACGAGGCGACCCCGGGTGTCGTGGTAGGCGAACCCCTTGCCAGCCCGCCGTCGTCGCAGGCCCGGCAACTCGTCGGAGACGTAGGTGAGGCCCGCACTCGCGGCCTGAGCGATGGGATCCACGAGTGCCACGGGGCCCTGCGTTCCCCGGCTGCGCGCCGAGACAAACGTGCGCGAGCATCTGGACCATGTCCGACGACCTGCTGCGGGCCGCGCGCGTCTACGAGACGACCTTCGTCCCCGACCAGCACACCGCGGCACCGGCACGACACCTCGTGGTGCTCGCGTGCATGGACGCCCGACTCGACCTGTTCCGACTCCTCGGTCTGGAGATCGGCGATGCGCACATCCTGCGCAACGCAGGTGGCCGCGTCACCGACGACATGATCCGCTCGCTCGT
>DASUMP010000275.1:0-19235 GCA_036277635.1 Acidimicrobiia bacterium
GACCTCGGCGGCGAGGGTGTCGGCGACCTCGCTCGGCGTGCCGGCCACCACGCCACCCCAGGCACCGAAGCGTCGGTGCACGGTCTCCACCACCTCGGCCCGGTCGCGGTCGTCGGTCGCGAGACCGATGGGGTGCTGCACGGAGACGCGGGCGGAGCCCGCGAGCGGCCGGAGCTCGTCGAAGCGGTCGAGCGCGTAGCCAGGGCAGTTCCACCAGTCGGCGAAGTCGCGCACGAGCGGCATGGTGAGTCGGGCGCCGCCGCCACCGATGTGCACCGGGATCCGTCGCTGCGTCGGTGTCGGCCGACCGATCGCGCCGCGGAGGTTGTGGTGCGCGCCGTCGTAGTCGAACGGCTCACCCGTGAACATCAGCGCGAGGACCTCCAGCGTCTCGCGCAGGCGCGCGGCGCGGGTGGCGGGGGCGTCGTCGCCGAAGCCGTAGGTGTGCAGCTCGTCGGGGACGGATCCCCAGCCGATGCCGAGCTCGAGCCGGCCGTTCGAGATCACGTCGAGGGTGGCCGCCATCTTGGCGAGCAGCGCGGGGTGGCGGAACGGGTCGCAGAGCACGAGGTGGCCGATGCGGATGCGGTTCGTGCGCGCCGCGAGCGCGCTCGCCGTCGTCCAACCCTCGAGCGTGTCGATGTCGCGCTGCAACGGCGCGGCGAGGTGGTCCATGAGCCACACGGAATGGAACCCGGACGCCTCGGCGACGAGCGTGCGTTCGAGCAGGCGCGGCCAGGCGATGCGCACCTGGGGGAGGTAGACACCGAACCAGGGATCCGACATGGCGGGCGGAGGCTACCGACCGCAAGAATGGTCACGGCGGCCGGGAGGCCGAAAGGACGGTGATCCTCGTGGGCTCCGCGAGGCCAGGCGCCCGGCGCCCGGTGATGGTCCCGGTGATCGTGCTGACGCTGGTCGTGGCGGCGGTCGCCGGTCCGGTGAGTACGGCGCGCGGCTCCGACGTCGACGACGCGGCCGGCCGTGCCTCCCGCCGTTCGGCGGCGTCGGCGACGGCTGCGCCCGACGGCACGGACGGCCCGCTGGTCGAGCGCCTTGCCGTGGGCGGCACGGCGCGGGTGATCGCGATGTTCGCGGTCGAGGGCTCCACGCGCGCTGCCGCCCCACGCGAGCTCGCGCGACGCGGTGCGATCGCGGCGCGCGCGCACAGCATCGCGAACGACCTGCGCGGGGTGAGCGGGCGCGCGTCGGTGCGACGCTTCGCCGGTGTGCCGGCGGTCGTGGCGACGGTCGATGCGGCCGGACTGGAGAGGCTGGCGGCGATCTCCGGGGTCACCTCGGTGCGCGCCGATCGCGTGTTCCGACCCCAGCTCGGGCGTGCCCAGCTCGCGCAGTCGGTACCGAGGATCGACGCCGCGGCGGCGCACGCGCTCGGCCACACAGGTGTCGGCGAGGTCATCGCGGTGATCGACAGCGGCGTCGACGGCACGCATCCGATGCTGTCGGGGAAGATCGCGGGGCAAGCGTGCTACTCCACGACCTACGCGCCGGTGGGGTCGCAGTCGGTCTGCCCCGGTGGAGTGGCGGCGTCCGACACGAGCGGCGGCGGACCGTGTGCCGCGGTCGTCCTCGGGTGCGAGCACGGCACGCACGTCGCGGGTATCGCGGCCGGCCGTTCGTACGATCCGCCGGGCGCGCAACCGCCGATCGCGGGTGTCGCCCCCGACGCGCAGGTGCACGCGGTCCAGGTGTTCTCGCGGTTCAACTCTTCGAACGTGTGCTTCCCGTCCCCCGCACCGTGCGCGGCGGCGTGGGAGTCCGACATCGTCGCCGGCTTCGACCGCGTGCTGTCGTTGAGCGACACGGTCGACTTCGCGGCCGTGAACGTCAGCATCGGCGGTGACATCACCGAGTCGTCGTGTCCGAACGATCCGGCTGCGGTCGCGATCGAGGGACTGACCGATGCGGGGGTGCCGGTCGTCGTCGCGTCGGGGAACGACGGCTTCTACGACGCGATCGCGCACCCGTCGTGCGTCCCGGACGCGATCGCCGTTGCTGCGGTGAACGATGCCGACGACATCAGCCTGTTCGCGAACACATCGAAGTGGCTCGATCTGCTCGCGCCGGGAGAAGCGATCGTGTCGGCGATACCCGGCGGGACCGCCTCCTTCGACGGCACGTCGATGGCCGCCCCCCACGTGGCGGGGGCGATCACGCTGCTGCGCGAAGCCCATCCGACGGCCGACGTGGCTCACCTCCTCGTCGCGCTGCGCAAGGGCGGGAAACCGGTGTACGACCCGTACAGCAAACTCACGTTCCGCCGCATCGACGTGGGCGGGGCCCTCGACGCCTACAGCGACGACATCACCAAGCCGGTCCCGACACTGCACTGGATGCCGGCGCTGGCGACCGCGCCGAACATCGCGATCAGCTGGTCGGCGGTCGACGAGCCCGGCGGCAGCGGGATCGGCCGCTTCGACGTGCTGAAGCGCGCGGTCCGCTGGGACGGCGCGTCGGTCGGCTGGGCGCTCGCGATCGACGACTCGCCCGCGACGGCCAGCAGTCCGGCCACAACGCCGGGTTGGACGAAGTGCTACGCGGTCCGTGCTCGTGACGTCGCGCGCAACCAGTCGAACTGGACCGAGGAGCGGTGCAGCGCGTCACCGCTCGACGATCGTGCGCTCGTCGCGGCGACCGCAGGTTGGGTCGACGGTGCTGCGAGCACGCGCTACCTCGGCACGATGCGGAGCACGTGGTCGCCATCGCAGCGACTGACGCGACCGGGAATCGTCGTGCGCAAGCTCTGGATCGTCGCGACGACGTGTCCTGCGTGCGGCAAGGTCGCGGTGATCTGGAACGGCGCGATCGCGAAGGTGGTGGATCTCCGCTCGGCCACGACGAAGCACCAGCAGCTCATCGGTGTGTTCTCGTCGCCGAGTGCGCGGGTCGGCACGCTCGAGCTCTTGACGCTCGACGACGGTCTCGTGTCGATCGACGGGGTGGGCGTCAGCCGCTCGTGACGCGCCGCGGCCACGCGCTCAGCAGCGGTTCCCCCACGGTTGCTTGCCCTGCCACTGGTAGAGCGTCCAGGCCATGTCGTCCTGGTCGTACTCCGACGCGGTGTTCGGCGGCACGCCGATGAGCTCGGGTCGCCCCGCGTGCGACGCGGTGGTGTCCCAGGTGGTCGGTGCGAACTGGTACGCGCCGTAGTACCCCGCCGGGCTCACGACCGTGTAGTCGCCGCGGCTCTCCCGCTGACGGGTGCACACGAGGAACGGGTCATCGTGCTGGGGGTGGGTGCCGCGCGGGGCAGGAGGCGGCGGCGGAGGGTCGGCGACCGGCGCGGTCGTGTCGGTGGACGGGACCCCCGACGTTGGTGCGTCGGGGGAGTCCGCCCGGGTAGCGAGCTCGAGCGCCGTGGAGGTGCTCGCCTCGACCTCCTCGGCGGCGAGGTAGGCATCGCGGGCGGCGTCGAGGAGCTCACGCAGCTCGGTCTGGCGAGTGTCGAGCGCCGCGAGCGTGTCGGCCTGGTCGTCGCGTCGTTCCTCGAGCGCGTCGCGTCGTTGGTCGAGCTCGTCGGTCGCGAGGTCGAGGGCGCGGAACGCGTCGTCGTTCCGGGCGTTCGCCCGGTCGATCAGCTCGATGCGTCGCGCCGCGTCGAGCGCGTCGTCGGCGAGCACCTGATCGATAGAAGCGTCGTTCGACTTGTACACCTCGACGGCGCGTTCCGTCGCGACTCGACGGAGGTCGTCGGCCTCTGACTCGATGATCGCGATCTCGTCTTCGAGGAGCTCGATCTCTTGATCGAGCGCGAACAGCGCGGCCTGCGTGTCGAAGTACTGCTGCGCGACGTCGTCGACAGCCTCGCGCGCGGCGTCGAGTCGATCGGACGGATCGTCGGCGTTCGCGGGTTGGATGCCGAACACGATCGCGGTGGCGACGACGAGTGGGAGGAGCAACCGGCCGCGCGACGCGAAGGAGTCGCTCGGTGACCGGGGCATGTGCTCAACCTAGGCAATCCCGGCCGAGCGAACCAAGTTCTCCGCTACGGACCGCCCCGGTGCGTGCGCGGAACGTGGCAAGGACGCGCGCACTGCGCGAGCCGGTGGTGCTCATGGCGTCCAGGTGACGGGTGAGACGAGTGTCAGAATCCCGAGATGGACGACGATTCGCGTGACGAGGAGCAGCCCGAGCCACGCGACGCGGTCACGACATCGATCGACGAACCCGACGAGTTGCCGGAAGACCGTCCGCTGCGCGCGCTCGACCGGCTCGCGGAACCCGCCGTGCTCGTGTTGCTCGGCGTCACCGTGTTGTGGGCGATCGTCTTCTTCGTGCTCGCGGCGTTGCGACACGATCGACACGGCACATTCGGCTTCGATCTCGGCATCTTCGACCAGGCGGTGTGGCTGACGTCGCGCTTTCGCGACCCGTTCATCACGGTGCGCGGCCTCGATTCGTGGGGCCACCACAACAACGCGATCTTCTTCCTGCTCGCCCCGTTCTATTGGGTCGGTGCGGGTGCGAAGTTCCTGCTCGCGGTGCAAGTGCTGTCGCAGGCCAGCGGCGCGATCGCCGTCTACCTGATCGCGAAGGAGCGCCTCGTCTCGCGGTGGTTCGCGGTGGCCATGGCCCTCGTCCTGCTCCTGAACCCCACGTATCAATGGCTCGTCTGGGAGTTCTTCCACCCCGAAGCCCTCGCCATCGGTCCGCTGTTGTTCGCGTACTGGGCGGCGTCGACGCGGCGGTGGGGGTGGTTCTGGTTCAGCGCAGTCCTTGCGATCTCGTGCAAGGAGGATGTCGCGCTCACCATCTTGATGCTCGGCCTCGTCGTCGCGTTCCGAATGGGAGCGCGTCGTCGAGGGCTCGTCATCGCGGCCTTCGGTGCTGCGTGGTTCCTGCTGACGACGCGCGTCCTGCTGCCGATGTTCAACGACGCCGAGCGCGCGTTCTACAACGACTTCTTCGCGTCGGAGCTCGGTACGTCGCTCGGTGACGTGATCAAGAACACGGCGCGCAACCCGTCGCAGACGATCGAGTTCCTGACCAACGACGAGCACCGCACGTACTACTGGCGCATGGCGGCACCGTTCGCACTGTTGCCGCTCGCCTCACCGTCGACGTTGGCGATCGCGCTACCGATGATCGTCGTGAACATGCTGACGGGTTTCCCGTACACGCGCGACTTCCGTTTCCACTACTCGTCGCTCGTGGTCGTCGGCGGGATCGTCGCGACGATCGAAGCGATCGCCTGGTGGTCGCGCGGCAACGATCGGCGGCGCGGCGCGCTCGTGGGTTTCGTCCTCGCGACCGCGCTCGCGACGAGCGTCATGTGGGGACCGTCGCCGATCGGTGTCGACTATCGCTCGGGGATCTGGCCGTTGGGTGCTGACACGCGCCTCGAGGCGAAGCAGACCGCGCTCGATCTCGTCCCGTCGGGCGCAGCGACGAGCGCGTCGTACAACTTCGTCCCCCACCTCACGCACCGCGCTCGCATCTACGAGTTCCCCGTCCCCTGGTGCAACATCAACTGGGGCGTCTCCGGCGAGGACCTGCACGAGCCGGCGGCGGTGGAGTGGCTCGCTGTCGACCTCAACGTGATCGGCGAGGAGCACCGCGCCCGCCTCGAAGAGCTCCTGATCGACGAGTTCACCGAGCGGTTCCGGCGCGACAACGTGGTCGTGGCCGAGCGGACCGCCGAGGCCGATCCGCCCTGGGGCCCGGCCGACGATGCCGGCGCCTGTCGCGAGCGTGAGGGCTGACCACTCAGGTGAGCAGCGCCCCGCCCTCGACGGGGACGGTCTGACCCGTCACGTAGCGGGCGCCGCGGCCCAGGAGGAACACCACCACCTCCGCAATGTCGGACGCGTCGGCGTAGCGCCCGAGCGGGATGGCCTTCTTGGCTCGGGCCACGGCGTCGTCGGTCGCGAACACGCCGCCGGTCATCGGCGTGTCGACGCCGCCCGGACACACGCAGTTGGCGCGCACACCGTGCGGGCCGTACTGGACCGCGAGCAGCCGGGTGAGGGCGTCGACGCCGCCCTTGCTCGCGGTGTACCCCGCGCCGAACCCGTGGCCGCGCAACGCCGCCGTCGACGCGATCGTCACGATCGCGCCGCCGCCGTCGACGAGGTCGGGGAGCGCGTGCTTGATCGTCGAGAACGTGCCGCCGAGGTTGACGGAGAGCACGTGCCGGAAGTCGGCGATGGCCACCTCGTGCGCGGGCGCGAGGTCGGGACCGTGGAAGATGCCGGCCGCGGTCACGACGCCGGTGATGCGGCCGAGGTCGCGGGCGCGTGCGACGGCGTGCGCGACCGCGTCGTCGTCGGCCACGTCGACCGCGACCGCCAGGGCGCGACCGCCCGCAACCTCGACGAGCTCGCGGGTCTCCTCCGCGTGGTCGCCGTGCACGTCGAGGACCGCGATCGATGCGCCTTCCGCCGACGCCGCGAGCGCGGTCGCGCGTCCGATGCCGCTCCCGCCCCCCGTCACGACCACGACCCCGTCGAGCGTCATGGACCGACCCTACGCAGCCGCGCCGCGACCCGCCTATCTTCGTGCTCGCATCCACGAGCGGGAGACGAGCCGTGACCTCGACGGGCGACGACCACACCGCGCCGACCCGCGCCGTGACCGACGTGCGCGTGATGCACGGCGTCGACGATCACGTCGTCATCGTCACCGGGGCCGGCCGAGGGATCGGCCGGGGCATCGCCCAGCACCTCGGCAAGGGGGGCGCTCGCGTCGTCGTCGCGGAGTGGAAGTCCGATCTCCTCGACGCCGCGACCGCCGAGCTCGACGCGCTCGGCGTCGAGCACCTCGGTGTGCTGTGCGACATCCAGCAGCGCGACCAGATCGACGCGATGGTGGCCGCCACGGTCGAGCGCTTCGGGCGCGTCGACGGCCTCGTGAACAACGCGCAGACCTTCCGCCCGATGCGGCCCGTCGCCGACGTGGACGAGCACGACCTCGACGTCTTCTACACGTCGGGAGTGAAGGGCACGCTCTGGGCGATGCAGGCGGTCTACCCGCACATGCGCGCGCAGGGCTGGGGTCGCATCGTCAACTTCGCGTCGTTGATGGGAATCACCGGCGGGCGGGGCTTCGCTGCGTACAACGCGTCGAAGGAAGCCATTCGCGCGCTCACGCGGACCGCCGCGCGCGAGTGGGGCATCGACGGCATCGTCGTCAACGCCATCGCTCCCGCCGCGGCGACCCACCACGGCGACGCGGCGAAGGAGAGCGAGGGGTACCGCATCTTCATCGAGAGCTGCCCGATGCGCCGCCAGGGCGATCCCGAGCTCGACATCGGCGCGCTCGCGTGGTTCCTCTGCTCCGACGCTTGCCGCTACGTGACCGGCCACACCTTCATGGCCGACGGCGGCGCGTTCATGTGGGCGTAGCCGCCGCGTTACGCGCCGAGTGAGCTGAGCAGGGTGCCGAGCGCGTCGACGGCGCGAGGGACCGCGGTGTCGTAGCCCTCGGCCTCGATCGCCGGGCCGATCAGCTCGAGGTCGAAGACGCCGGTGTACCCCGCGTCGAGCAGCGCGCCCAGGATCCGGTCGAGAGGGATGTCGCCGTCGCCGGGGACGAGCCGGGCCGGGGTGGTGAACGTGCCGATCGCGTAGTCGCTCACCTGCACGAGCGTGATCGCGTCGATGTGGTCGGCGATCGTCCGGTGCAGTGCGCGCTCGGCCCAGCACGCGTTGATCTCCATGCACACACCGACGTCGAGGCGACGCGCGAGGTCGACTACATCGCGCAGCGTGTGCACGAAACCGACGTCGACGCGCAGCGAGTTCGTGTGCTCGAGTGCGAACGGGATGCCGAGGCGTCGTGCTTCGGCGCGCACCGGGCCGGTGGCGGCGTCGAGCGCGTCGGCGGCGTCGTCCCACGCGAGCGCGCCGGCCGGGCCGGTGGTGAACACGAGGCATTCGGCGTCGAGCTGGACCGCGGCGTCGAGGGCGCGCAGGAGTCGCTGCTGTTGGTTGACCCATTGCGACGGGTCGTCGAGGGTGAACGGTCCCAGGCCGATCAGGTTGGCGACGCGCAGGTGCGCGCCTGCGATCCGATCGATGCCGGGTTGCCAGCCGGCGCGGTCGAGCTTGGCGACCGACACACCGACGGTGGTGACTGCGTGGCGCTCCCAGAGCGCGACGTCGTCGTCGAGCGTGTTCGTGAAGCTCGAGATGGCGCTGACGCAGACGCGGGGGTGCATCAGCCGAGCGTGGTGCCGCGAGCGATGCTGCTGCCGCCGTCGAGCTGGAGGTTGGCGCCGGTGACGAACTCCGACTCGCGGCTCGCCAGGTAGATCGCCGCGTGGGCGACGTCGTCGGCGGTGCCGAGACGCGTCAGGTGCATCGCCTCGTAGCGGGCGAGGCGCTCGCTCGTGATGTCGGCATCGCGGCGCGCGTGCAACACGTAGCCGGGGCTGATCGTGTTGCAGCGGATCTGGTCGGGTGCGTAGTCGACGGCGATCGCGCGCGTGAGCGCGTTGAGCGCGCCCTTGCTCGCGATGTACGCGGCGAGGTTCCCGCTCGGCCGCTCGGCCTGGCGTGACGAGATGTTCACGATCGCACCATGACCCGCCCGGCGCAGGTGCGGGATCGCGGCGCGCGTGAGCCACATCGGGGCGGTCACGTTCACGCGGAAGATCGCCTCCCACGCGGCGGTCGTGAGCTCGTGCACCGGGCCGTCGGGAGCGTCGCCGCCGGCGGCGTTGTTCACGAGCACGGTCACACCGCCGAGCGCGTCCGCCGCCGCGTCGACCAGCCGTGTGCACTCGTCCTCGTCGGTGAGGTCGGCGGGCACGAACGCGGCGATGGCGCCGTGCTGTTCGATCTCGTCGCAAATCGCGGCGCCGCGTTCCCGGTCGCGACCGGTCACGGCGACCGCGGCACCTTCGCGGGCGAACGCCAGGGCGATCGCGCGCCCGATGCCGGCGGTCGAGCCCGTGACGAGCGCCCGTTCACCCGCGAGTCGCACCGTGCCCCCTCGTCCGCGGTCCGGAGCGGAACGTACTACCGGGAGTGTCGCAGTGAGGCGGGCCGCACCGGCCACACTGGCACGGTGACGACGGCCCATGGACACGCGCACGGACACGCGCACGGATTGCCGGTGCCGCGACGGACGCGACGGGTGCTCGGGACCATCGCCGCGGTGCTCGCAGTCGCGACGGTGGTCGGGATGCTGGTGATCGGCTTCGGCACCGACGCACAGGTGGACGACGCCGCGGTGTTCCTCGTCGACGACGTGTACGAAGCCGAGGTGATCGCGACCGAGCGGGTGGGTTGCCAGGGCACGTCGGGACCCGACGCCGACCAGTGCCTCGTCGTCACGCTGCGGCTGACCCAAGGTCCCGACGAAGGGGCCGAGCGCACCCTCGAGTTCCCCGAGAGCTCCCGCACCTCGCCCGATCTCGGCGTCGGCGACCGAGTCGTGCTCAACCATCATCCCGACGGTGACGAGGGCCTCGACTACTCGTTCGCCGATCGACAACGCCGGCGTCCGCTGCTGGCACTGCTCGTGCTGTTCGCGGTGGCGGTCGTGTTGCTCGGTCGGGTGCGCGGGTTCGCCGCGCTCGCCGGACTCGCCGTCAGCGTCGTGGTGATCCTCACCTTCGTGCTGCCGGGGCTGCTCGACGGTCACGAGCCGGTGCTCGTCGCGGTGATCGGTGCGTCGGCGATCGCGTACCTCGCGCTGTATCTCGCGCACGGTGTCAATCCGCTGACGACGGTGGCGCTCCTCGGCACGTTGGCGGCCCTCGCGCTCACGGTCGGATTGTCGATGCTGTTCACCGAGCTCACGGAGCTGTCGGGGTTCGCGAGCGAGGAAGCGGCGTTCCTGGGTCTGCTCGCCGAGAACATCGACATGCGCGGCCTCGTGCTCGCGGGCATCGTCATCGGTGCGTTGGGCGCGCTCGACGACATGACGGTCACGCAAGCCTCGGCCGTCGCCGAGCTGAGCGCCGCCGACCCCACCATGTCCCGACGCCAGCTCTACGCGGCCGGCCTGCGTATCGGGCGCGACCATGTCGCGTCGACCGTCAACACACTTGCGCTGGCGTACGCCGGCGCCGCGCTGCCGGTGCTGCTGTTGTTCGTGCTGTCGGCGCAGTCGCTCGGGACGATCGCGAACAGCGAGATCGTGGCGACCGAGATCGTGCGCACGTTGGTCGGCAGCATCGGACTGGTGGCCGCGGTCCCGATCACGACGTGGCTCGCCGCCTTGATCGTCGGTGGCGCATCGCTGGACACCGACGCCGACGACAACGCCGCGATCCGGTCCGAGCGCCGGCGCGTGCGGCGCCCCCGTCGGACCGGGCCCCCGGCCGCGGACGAGCGGCCCGCCGGCGATCCGGGCGACGCCGACGACTTCGACTTCTGGCGCTGATCCACGTTCGACCCGCGGCGGGCGGGTCGGAGCCGCGAGAATGGGGCCGTGGGCAAGCGTCAGCACAAGCAGCGTCTCGAGCGACGACGGATCGCGACGACTCGACCGACGTCGGCGCCGGGTCGTCCGCGCATCCAGGCCGGGCGGCTGTCACCCCATCGGGAGGTGCCCGACGGGATCCTGAGGCCGCCGTACGCGCCTGGCGCGGCGGCGTTCGCTCCCGCCGTCCCACCCGGCGAGCTCCACGACCGCATGCGGCGCGCGGGCCGCGCCGCCGCCGAGGTGCTGACCGAGGTCGGCGCCGCGGTCGCGCCGGGCGTCACGACCGACGAGCTCGACCGCATCTGTCACGAGGCGTGCATCGCCCGCGGCGGCTACCCGAGCCCGCTCGACTACAAGGGCTTCCCGAAGTCGCTGTGCACGTCGGTGAACGAGATCATCTGCCACGGGATCCCCGACGACCGCGCGTTGCGCGACGGCGACATCGTCAACTGCGACGTCACGATCTATCTCGACGGCGTGCACGGCGACACGAACGCCACGTTCCTCGTCGGCGAGGTCGACGACGTCGGGCGCGCGCTCGTGCAGGTCACGTTCGAGGCGATGTGGCGGGGGATCGAGGCCGTCCGACCCGGCGCGCGTGTGCACGACATCGGGCGCGCGATCCAGGAGCACGCCGAGGGAGCCGGGTTCGGCGTGGTGCGTTCGTTCGTCGGCCACGGGATCGGCACCGAGTTCCATACGGCACCATCGATCCCGCACTACTTCGACCCGCGATCGGATCAGGTGCTCGAGCCGGGCACGACGTTCACCATCGAGCCGATGATCACGGAAGGGTCGTGGGAGATCGGTCGGATCTGGAGCGACGGCTGGACCGCCCCCACGCGCGACGGTTCGCGGTGCGCCCAGTTCGAGCACACGGTGCTCGTCACCGGCACCGGCGTGGAAGTGCTCACGGGGCCGCCGGCCGCCTGAATCCGCGCCTCCGTCAGCTCGCGCAGCCCAGCGCCCTCGACAGCGCGGCGAGGTTCTCGCGCATGACGCTCGCCCACGACGCGCCGTCGGCCTTGCGTTCGTCGGAGAGGCCTTCGAGCGGGTCGAGCACCGCCGTCCCGACGCCGGCTTCCCGGGCGAGCGTCTCGGCGACGTCGGCCGCGACGAGCGTCTCGGTGAACACCGTCGTCACGCCCTCGCGTTCGACGAGATCGGCGAGCTCGGCGAGACGGCTGGGATCCGGTTCCTGCTCCGGCGAGATGCCCGCGATCGGTTCGACCCGCAGGCCGTAGCGTGCGGTGAGACGACCGAAGGCGTCGTGCGCGGTCACGACGAGGTCGCGTTCGCACGACGCGAGCGCGGTCGCGAGCTCCTCGTCGACCGCACGGATCTCGGCGGCGAACTCCTCGGCGAGCGCGCGATAGCGCGAGGCCGCGCTGGCGTCGAGGTCGATCAGTGCGTCGCGTATCGCGCCGGCGACCTGCTCGTACGCGAGCGGATCGAGCCACACGTGCGGGTCGGCCTCGACGTCGACGTCGACGATGTCGGCGAGGACGAGCGTCGGCCCCTCCCGCTGCTCGGCGGCGTCTTCGACCGCGGGTTGGAACCCGCCGCCCAGCACGATGACCAGGTCGGCGTCGAGCACGTCGTCGACGTCGGCGGGCGTGAGCTCGAGGTCGTGGGGTTCGGCGCCGACGGGCGTGAGGTCGGCGACCTCGACGAGGTCGCCGCCGACCCGCTCGGCCGCGTGCGCGACCGGGAAGAACGACGCCACGATCTCCACGCGCCCGCCGCCGCTGGGGTCGGTCGACCCGTCGCCGCTCGAGCACGCCGTCGTCACGACCGCGACCGTGACGAGCGCCGCGCCGAGCGTCCGCGCGAACCGGGGAGCGCGGAGTGCGGCGGCGGCGTTCATGAGAATCGATCTTAGAACTGTTCTCGAATAGGCTGCCAGCCATCAGTGCCGTCGAGTCGCCCGCGTCGCACGCCCTCGCGCCGGATCCGGTGCTGGCGCTGCGCGCCGTGTCGTTCTCCTACGGCGCCGACCCCGTCCTCGAGGGCATCGACCTGCACCTGCGGGCCGGAGAGTTCGCGGCGCTCGTCGGCCCGAACGGGTCCGGCAAGTCCACCTTGCTCCGGGTGCTCCTCGGGCTGCTGCCGGCGAGTGCAGGAACTGTGGAGCTGTTCGGCGTCGCACCGAACCGGCTCCGCGACCGGTGGCGCGTCGGCTACGTGCCGCAGCGCACTGTGCTCGGCGTCGACCTGCCGGCGACGGTCACCGAGGTCGTGCGCGCCGGTCGGCTCGCGCGGCGAGGGTGGTGGCGCCCACCGAATCGCGCCGACCGGGCGGCCGTCGACCACGCGCTCGAGTCGGTCGCGCTGCGTGACTTGCGCGACCGGCGGGTGGGCGAGCTCTCCGGTGGTCAGCAGCAGCGCGTGCTCATCGCGAAGGCGCTCGCCGGCGACCCGCAGCTGCTCGTGCTCGACGAGCCGGTCGCCGGCGTGGATGCGGAGTCGCAGCGCTTGTTCCGTGACTCGCTCGTGCATCTCGTCGAGCGTCACCACGCGGCGGTGTTGCTCGTGTCGCACGAGCTCGGCGCGGTGGCCGACGATCTCGACCGGGTGATCGTGCTGAAGCGCCGTGTCGTGTTCGACGGTCCGCCGCGAGAGCTCGCCGCGCGCGGCGTCAGCCTCGGCATCCACCGGGAAGACCTGCCCCTCTGGCTCGAAGGGCTCTCCTGACATGCCGTGGCCGTTCGATCGCGAGTACATGCAGCTCGCACTCGTCGCGGGCGTCATCGTCGGTGCGTGCGCGCCGCTCATCGGAACGTTCCTCGTGCAGAAGCGGATGTCGCTGTTGGGCGACGGCATCGGTCACCTCGCGTTCGCGGGCGTCGCCGCCGGACTGCTGCTCGAGGTGTGGCCGGTGTGGACCGCGCTCGTCGTGGCCGTCGTCGGCGCTCTCGGCGTCGAGCTGCTGCGCTCGCGCGGGACCGCGTCCGGCGACCTCGCCCTCGCGATCTTCTTCTACGGCGGGATCGCCGCCGCCGTCGTCATCTCGAGTCGGGCGTCGAGCGGCAGCGCGAACGTCTTCCCCTACCTGTTCGGTTCGATCCTCACGGTCACCCGCTCCGACGTCGTGCTGGTCGCGGTGCTGGGCGGGGTGATCGTCGCGACGATGCTGGTCGCGGGGCGGGCGATGTTCGCCGTCGTCCTCGACGAAGAAGCGGCGCGGGTGGCCGGACTGCCGGTGCGGGCGCTCAATGCCGTGCTCGCGGTCCTGACCGCGGTCACCGTGGTCGCGGCGATGCGCGTGGTCGGCGTGCTCCTGGTCGCGGCGCTCATGGTGTTGCCGGTCGCCACGACTCGCCTGGTCGCGCGGTCGTTCGTGCGCACCGTCGCCTACGCCGTCGTCCTCGGGGTGCTCGAGGTCGTCGCGGGGCTCGCGGCCGCGCGCGCGTGGGCGCTCGCGCCGGGCGGATCGATCGTGTTGACCGGGGTCGTGTGCTTCGCGTTCGCGGCGGCGACGGCGGGCGTGCTGCGTCGCGGTCCGGGGTCGCTGCCGCTCGGCGGCCCGCTCGGACACTGAGCGGCGTCAGTCGGCGGCGTTGATCATCCACGTCGCGCCCTGCACGAAGTAGTCGCGCATGGCTCGGTCGATCTCCGGGTCGAGGTCGGCCTCGTCGAGCGCCGCGAGCATCGCGGCCAGCCACGCGTCGCGCTCCTGCTCGGTGATCCGGAACCCGGCGTGCCGCATCCGCAGGCGCGGATGGCCCTTCTCGGCGCTGTAGTCGGCGGGCCCGCCCCAGTACTGCGCCAAGAACCGGGCGAGCGCCCGCATGCCGGGCGCGAGATCGTCGGGGTACACCGATCGCAGCAAAGGATCGCCGGCGACGCGCGCCGCGAAGCGCTCGACGAGCGCGTCGAAGAACGGCTGACCTCCGACGGCGTCGTACACGGACCGGTCGACCACGCTGCAAGTGTGCCGTCAGGGAGACGCAGGTCGCGAAACGGTTCGGCGCCCGGTGTCGCGCGCGGGCGGTTCGAGCGCGAGACTCTCGGTCCGCTGCGCCCCGATGTCCTGGAGCCGCCCCGTGCAGCAGTCCTGGTTGATCCGCACCGCCGCGGTCCGCCCCGCCGGGGGCAAGGGCCTCGGCGTCTTCGCGACCGAGCGGATCCGCGCGGGCACGACCGTCGCCGGATTCGGTGGCCACGTCTGCGACGGCGCGCAGTTCGCCGCGCTCTCCGACGAGCTGCGCACGCACGCGATCCAGGTCGACGACGACCTCTACCTCGTGTCGGTGCCACCCCTCGACCCGGCCGACTACGTGAACCACTCGTGTGAACCGAACTGCGGGATCGTGGGCAGTCTGCTGCTGGTCGCGATGCGCGACATCGACGTCGACGAAGAGCTCTGCTTCGACTACGCGATGTCCGACACCGACCCCTACGACGAGTTCTTGTGCGCGTGCGGCAGCGAGTCGTGTCGCGGCCTGATCACAGGCGCCGACTGGCAGCGTCCGGAGCTGCAGATCAGCTACCGCGGGTTCTTCTCGGCGTACATCGAGCACCGCATCGCCGCCGACGCGAGCTGAGTCGCGGCGTCACCAGTCGACCTCGGCGCACCCCGCGTGGTCGTCGGGCTCGACCTGCAGCGTCGCGTGCGCGATCGCGTGCTCGGAGCGCAGCAGCGCCCGGGCGTCGTCGAGCACGCCGTGGAGATCCGTCGCCGAGGTCACGACGAGGTGCGCGGAGAGCACATCCATGTCGGAGGTCAGCGTCCATACGTGCAGGTCGTGGACGTCGACCACGCCGGGGAGCCGGGCGAGATCGGCGCGCACCGCGTCGACGTCGATGTGCGGCGGCGCGCTCTGGAGGAGCACACGCGCGGCTGAACGACCGAGCGCGACGGCGCGCGGGAGGATGAACAGCGCGATCACGGCACCCGCGACCGCGTCGATCTCGCGGACGTCGGTGATCGCGACGAGAGCAGCCGCCACGACCACCGCGATCGAGCCGATGAGGTCCGCGAGCACCTCGAGCTGCGCGCCGCGCACGTTGATGCTCTCGTCGGCGCCGGGTCGCAGCGCGAGGTACGCGGCGAGGTTCACGATCAGCCCCACGGTTGCCGCCGCGAGCACCCAGCCGGCGTCGATGCGCGGCGGGTCGTCGATGCGCTGCACGGCTTCGACGAGCACGTAGACGGCGACGCCGACGAGCAGGACCGCGTTCACCAACGCGGCGAGGATCTCGAGCCGATACCACCCGAACGTGTGCTGTGGGTCGCGGCCGCGGCCGCGGCGATCGGCGACGCGCACCGCGGCGAGAGCCATGCCGATCCCGAGCGCGTCGGTCAGCACGTGCCCGGTGTCGGAGAGCAGTGCGAGGGAGTCGAACGCGATCGCGGCGGCCCCCTGCACGACGACGAGGGCGGTCGTCATCACGAGCACGAGCAGGAGTCGATGGGCGTGCCGCGCGCCGGCGCGTCCCGCGGCTCGGTGCCCGTGGTCGTGCGCCATGCCCACAGCGTCGCGCGCTGACGCAGGTGGTCAGGCGGGATGGTCTTCGGGGGCGGCGGTCGTCACCGCGGCGACGTCACCGGTCCGGCGCAGGTGGAGCGCGGCCGCGACCACGGTGCCCACGCCCACGCCGACCACGAGCCCGGCGAGAGCGCGGGCGAGGTCGGCGGGGACGTCGGTCGGCAGGAGCGCGCGGCCGAGCCACGGGAGCTGGCCGAGCGCGAGGGCGAGCGTCACGACGACGGCGGCGAGCAACACCATCGGTGTGGTGTCATCGGGGTCGCCGCGCCGCGCGGAACGCGCGAGGCGCACCAGAGCCCAGGCCGCGAGCGCACCACCGGCGAGCGTATAGATCCCTTCGAACAGCTTGGTGGGGCCGCTGCGGGTCGTCGCGCCCCACCGGCCGACGACGTCGAGCAGCGCGGACCCCGTCAGGGCGATGAGCCCGGCGAGGAGCACGATCGGCCACCACCGCGTGCGTGACGCGACCGCCATCGCGATCGCGACGCCGGCTCCGAGGGCGAGGGGACCGACCGGCGACGGCGCGTCGCGCTGCACGATGTCGCCGCGCACCACGATCTCGCGGCCGCCGGCGACGAGCGTGATCTCCCAGGTGCTCAGGATCTGCTCGCCGTCGTCGGGCTCGCTGCCCATCCAGTGCGCGCGGTGATCGTGCCAACGAACGACCCGCCCCGAGCCGATTCGCTCCCAGTCGGGAGTCGCGGACGCGTCGAATCCGGCCGGGGGCGTCTCGGATCGGATGTCCTGCTCGTTCCAGAACGTCGCCGGGGACCGCCGGTTGCGGAACACGCCGTCGGGACCGACACGGAGGTACGGCTCGGCGTCGTAACCGAGGACGGTGACCTCGTTCGCCGTGTGGTTGCGCACCTCGACGTGCTCGCCCACGTCGACGATCCGCACGTCGAGACCCGAGATCTCAGGGGTCACCGAGCGGACGCGCGGCTCCTGGTTCGTCGCGGGGACGCTCTCGGCGCCGTGGGCACCCGCCGGTGTCGCGAGCGCGACGACGGCACACGTGGTGACGCCGGCGAACAGCACCGAACGGCGCGGGTACCTCACGGTCCGATGATCGCGCCGCGGCCGGCAGCGCTCGTGATCGGCGCTCAGGCGGTTGCCGCCGCGTCGCCGAGGAGCGCGACCAGGTCGGCGCGTGCGCGCGCGACTCGTGAGCGGATCGTCCCGACCGGCACCCCACACGCAGTCGCGGCCTCGTCGTAGCTCAGCCCGAGCATCTGCGTCAGGACGAAGGCCTCGCGCCGATCGGCCCCGAGTGCACCGAGCAGCGCCGCGACGGCGGAGTCGCTCTGGTCGTGCGCGGGTCGGCTCCCCGGATCGTCGAGCGCGTGGGTCGCCTCGAGGCGGCGGACGAGCCGGCGGCGGCGCTGCCGGGTCCGGACCGCGTCGGCGCACGCGCGGCGGGCGATCGCGAGCATCCAGGTGCGCCCGCTGGCGTCGGCCCGGTACTGCGGCAGGGCGCGGACGATCCGGGCGAAGGACTCCTGGGTGAGGTCGTCGGCGCTGGCCCGGTCGACGAGATGGGCACAGAGCCGCCACACGTCGGGCTGCCCACCGCGCACGGCCGCCGCGAGCGCGACGCGGTCGCCGTCGCGCGCGTGCAGCAGGAGCCGCGTGAGGTCGTCCACCTCGCTGACGGTAACGCGGGAACCACGGAAGCGTCAGGAGCGACCAACGTGGACATGAGCTGTGACGAGTATCGAGAGATCATCTCCGCGCGCCTCGACGGCGAGGAGCGGTCCGGCGAGTGGGAGCGTGCGGAGGCGCACCTCCTGGGGTGCGCGAGCTGTGCCCACTACGAGGCCGCGGCACGAGACCTGCGGCGCGCGACGCGCGTCGTCCGGAGCGACGTGGTCCCCGACCTCACGGGAGCGATCCTCGCCGCCGTGGGTCCGAGCCGTTCGGTGACGGCCGACGCTGCGGAGCGTGCCGAGACGACGCGACCGCTGCGCGTCGCGCTCGGCGCGATCGCGCTGCTGCAGGTCGTGCTCGCGCTCCCCGCGCTCGTCGGGAGCGAGCCGGATGCGAACGCGACCCACCTCGCCCGCCATCTCGGTGCCTTCGACGTGGCGCTGGCGGTGGGATTCCTCGTGGTGGCGCTGCGACCCGCGCGCTTCCTTGCCGGGGCGTTGCCGGTCGCGGTCGCCGCCGTGGTCGGCATGCTGGGTGCGACGCTCGTCGACCTCGGATCCGGCGCGGGGGGAGCCACGGAGATGGCCCACGTGACGGAGGTGGCGGGGGTGTGCGCGATGTGGCTGCTCGGCCGCACGGCGCCGCGGACGGCGCTCGCGTGATCCGTCGTCGACCCGCGGCTCGCGCCACGGGCGCGGCGATCGTCGCGGCGATCGTCGGGCTCATCGTCGTCGGCTCGGCCGGGCCCGCCGCCGCGCACGCGGTGCTCGAGGCGACCGAACCGGCCGCCGGCGTCTCCCTCGAGCGATCGCCCGACGAGATCGTGCTGCGGTACACCGAGGCCGTCGACCTCTCGGCCGCCTCGGTGCGTGTGTTCGACGCGCGTGGCGATCAGGTCGAGACGGGCGCGCTCGCGCACGCCGCAGGCGATCCGACGGCGGCCCGACTCGCGGTGGGCGGGCTCGGCGACGGTGCGTACGCGGTGACGTGGCGCGTCACGTCGGCCGACGGGCACCCCATCAGCGGAGCGTTCACCTTCGCGGTCGGCGACGCGGCGGCCGCCACCGACACCGAAGGGCTCGCCGCGCGGCTGCTTGCCGACGAGGGCGGGAGTGCATCGCTCGGCGCGGTGTACGCCGTGGTCCGCTTCCTGGCGTTCACCGCGGTGCTGCTGGTGATCGGTGGATGCGCGTACTTCGTGGTGATCGCCCCGTCGGGTCACGCGTCGCGTGCCACGCGCTCGGGGCTCACCGCCGCGCTCGTCGTCGGCGTGCTGACGGCGGTCGCCGCGATCGGACTGCAGGGCGCGCACGCCGCCGGCGGTGGGCTCGCGGACGCGCTGAGCGGCGACGTGGTCTCTGACTCGCTCGGCACGCGCTTCGGCCGCGCGTCGCTCGTACGAGCCGCCGCGTTGCTGTTGCTGGTGCCGTTGCTCGGCGCGATCCGGCGTCGGTCGACGGCGATCGGGCGCGCGCCGGCCGCGCTCGGCGCGCTCGGCAGCGTGGTCGCGCTCGGCACGTTCGCCGCGGCCGGCCATGCGTCCACCGGACGGTGGGTCGCCGTTGCGTTCGCCGCTGACGTCGTCCATCTCGGCGCCGCCGCGCTGTGGTTCGGCGGAGTCGTCGTGCTCGCGCTGGCGATCATGCCGCGCGACGTGGTCATCCGGGCGACCGAAGCTCGCGTCGCGCTCGCGCGCTTCTC
>DASUMP010000276.1:0-3324 GCA_036277635.1 Acidimicrobiia bacterium
GCCGCATACGGCCACCTTCTCTACAGACCGCGCGGCGATCAGTCGGCGAAGACGTCGCGGGAGTGCTGGATGAAGAACGTGTGGTCGTGGCCCTTGGTCGGGTCACTCGAGTTGTACTTCGCGTTCGCCGAGCCGTTGGGGACCTGCTCCTCGGAGTAGATCGCTCCGACCGGACACACGTCGGGCTGGTAGCACGCCGTGCACGAGGTGCACTCTTCGGTGTTCACGTACAAGAGGCTGTCGCCGAAGATCGCGATCGCTTCGGGATTCGGCGTGTGCGTGTTCTCGATACCGCCGCCCGCCTCGACTTCGGAGAACAGCTGATTGGTCGCGGCGTCGTACTCGTAGATGCACTGCACCGGACACACGTCGACACAGGCTCGGTCCTTCGTGTCGATGCAGGCCTCGGTGATGATGGCGATACCAGACATGGGTGACTCCGGATCTCGGCGGCGCGGTCTCGAAGGACCGCCATCGACACTGTTCCCCGTTCCTGTGCCGAGGACACCCCACCCGTCACAGCCAGCCGCGGCGCTTGAAGTTGCGGTACAGGAACACGCACGCAACCACCATCAGCGAGAGCGCGAACGGGTAGCCGAACGACCAGCCGAACTCGGGGAGGTGTTCGAAGTTCATGCCGTAGATCCCGGCGATCATGGTCGGCGTCGCGATGATCGCCACCCAGGCCGAGATCTTGCGCATGTCTTCGTTCTGGCGCATCCCGACCTGCGCGACGTTCGCCTTCAGGGCGCTGTCGAGCAGGGCGTCGAGCGCGGCGAGGTGCTCGGACACCCGCAGCAGGTGGTCGTGCACGTCGCGGAAGTAGTGCGCCGACCGCTCGTCGAGGGGCGGAGCGCCCTCGGCGAGCACGGCGAGCGCGGGCTCCAGCGGGTCGACGGCCCGGCGGAAGTCGAGGAACTCCCGCTTGAGCTTGAAGATCCGCTCGGCGTGCTTCGCCATCGGACCGCTGAACACGTCGTCTTCGATCTGGTCGATGTCGCCGTCGAGGCCGCGCATCACCACGGCATAGTCGTCGACGACACGGTCGGCGATCGCGTACAGCACCGACACGGGACCCCATTGCACCCTGTCGGTCTCGTCCTCGAGCGTCTGGCGCACGTCGGCGAGCACCGACGACTCGCCGTGCCGGACGGTCACCACGAAGTCGTCGCCGACGAACACCATGATCTGACTGACGTCGACGACCTCTTCGGAATCGACGTAGCGCGCCGGCTTGAGCACGATGAAGAGGCTGTCGCCGTAGCGCTCGAGCTTCGGGCGCTGTTGGGCGTGGATCGCGTCTTCGACCGCGAGCGGGTGCAACCCGAACGCGCTCGCGACGCTCTCGAACTCGGCCTCGGTCGGCTCGTGCAGCCCGATCCAGACGAAGCCGCCCCGGGCCCGGGCGTCGCGCAGCGCGTCGTCGACGGAGTGCATCTCGCCGTCGCGCACGCCGTCGACGTAGATGCCGCAGTCGACGATCACGACGGGTCAGCGCGTGGTGTCGGACGGAGCGTCGTCGAGCGATGCCGTGGAGAACACGCCGTCGACGATGTCGCGCGCCAACTCCGACAGGAGCAGGTTGTGGCTGCGCGAGTGCACCCGCAACATCGCGAAGGCGTGTTCGACGTCGACGCCGCGACGTTCGGCGATCATCCCCTTCGCCTGCTCGATGACGATGCGACTGTTGAGCGCGTGAGCGAGCTGTTGGTTCAGGACCTGCGCGTCACGAGCGGCGCGGTGTTGGTGGATCGCAATCGTCGCGATGTCGGCGAGCGCCTGCGCAGCTTCGATGTCGGCGTTCCGCATCGCGCCCGGGTCGACGTTGAACAGATTCAACGCGCCGATGACACTCCCCCGCAGGCGCATCGGCAACGCGTGCACGGCGCGGAACCCGGCGGCGAGCGCCTCGGCCTCGAATCGGGGCCACCGTCCGCCCGAGGCGACCAGCGCCGCGTTGACGACGGGCGCGCCGGTGCGGAAGCAGTCGAGGCACGGTCCTTCCTCGGCCTGCAGCTCGAACAGCTCGAGGAGGCGCATCGCCTCGCTCGACGACGCCATCACGCGAAGGTCGCCCTCGGGGGCGACCAACATGATCCCGGCCGCCCCGACGTCGAGCACGTCGACGCAACGATCGGTGAGCACGGTGAGCAGCTCCACGACGTCGAAGTCGGCGACGAGTGTGTCGGCGAGCTCCACGAGCGCTCGTGCCAACATCGATTCCCGAGCCATCGGTTCTCCAGTCACCTCGGCCGCAGACCCACAGGACATCTCCGGGGCCGTCGTCCGCCGCGCGGTCCACCGTACGCTGCCCCGCCCCGAACCGTCACCATCCGGCACCGACGTCCGGGTCGTCGGCGGTGAAGCGCAGCGAACGCGCGACCACGGCTGCCGCGACATCCGTGAGCGGCAGATCGTTGGCGAACGCGTGGGCGCGCAGCCGGATCAACGCGTGGGCGACGCTCACCTCGAGCTGGGCGGCGACCATGCCGGCCGCCTGGTGCACCACGTACTTGTAGTCGCCGCCGCGCTCGAGCTCGTCGGCGAGCCGGCCGGGGGGCGCGTCGGCCTGCCACATCAGCACGGACTGTGCCGCGATGTCGGCGACCACCAGCGCGTCGTGGTGCTGGTCGTCGGACAGCGGACCGGGCGCGCTGCGGTACAGGTTGAGCGCGCCCAGCCGGACTGCGCCGACCTGGAGCGGGAATCCGAACACCGCTCGAGCCCCGGCCGCAACGACGGCGGGTGAGAACGCGACCCACCGTTGCGTCTCCGGACGCTCCAGGTCGGGTTCGAGCACGGGGACGTCGAATCGGTACGCGTCGACGCACGGTCCCTCGCCGAGCGAGTACTGCAGCTCCTCGATCAACGCGCTCACCTCGTCGGTGCTGCACACCGACCCGCGCGGGACGTCACCCGACATCAGCATGATCCCGGCGCCGGTCACGCCAGTGACTTCGGCGCACACTTCACACAGGCGCCGCGTCGTGAACGCCGTGGTGAGCTCGGCAAGGATCCGCAGCCGGCGTTCACCCGACACGCATCATCGCCTGACGCACACACGCGGGATGTGAACGCATACCCGCGGTGTGCATCGCCGATACTGGCACGGATCTCCCCCCTCGCGCGCACTTGCCGATCTGAGGTCGCCGGAGAGCCCGATCACGAGCGATCCGGCGCGCGCATCGCCGCGTCACGTCCCTGGGCGCTCACCAGGTACGCCGACGCGACGTCGGCGAACGTCGTCGCGGATCGCAGACTCTTCAGGTCGATCGATCCGGGCTCGTCGCGATAGAGATCGAGCGCGCCGATCGGTGTGTCGCG
>DASUMP010000277.1:0-28167 GCA_036277635.1 Acidimicrobiia bacterium
GAACACGACGTTCGGCATGCGCACGTCGCCCCACAGCAGCGACGGCGCAGGTTCGCGCGCGGGGCGCTGCTCCTCGCACCACGCGAACGCGCGTCGAGTCGTCGCGACGGGCGCGCCGTCGGCCGCCCACTCGAGGTACGCCGACCACCACGCGAGGTCGCGGCCGAGCGGCGAGCCCGGGCCGGGCCGGGCGAGGTCGTCGAGGCCGATGGCCGCCCAATCGACGCGGTGGATGTCGGCGACCGTCGCGAGGAACGATCGTTGGAGCGTGCGTTGATCGTCGGGCGCGAGGTCGTGGACCCACCCGGTCGCGAGGAACGGCGGTTGGTCGGTGGGGATCCGGCCGTCGGCGTGGTGCATGACGAGGAACGGAGCGCCGAGTGGGCCCGCGTCGTCTTCGTACGCGAAGACCGACGGGACCGGCACGTTCGTCGCGTCGCGCAGCACCTGGAGCACCCGGGCCTGCGTCGCGAGGTCGTAGCGCGGGAACAGCCCGTCGCCGTGCGGTGGGAGACGGAGCACGAGTCGGGTCGCGACACCGTCGAGCGTCGTTGCGGCGAGGAACGTCTCGCTCGAGAGTCCGCCGCCGCGGGGCGGCTCGAACGACGAGACCTCCACCGGAGTACCGGTGCGCCGCGTGAGCCAGTCGGCGAACGCGCGGCGTACCTCGGTCGGCTCGCGCGGCGTCGCGATGGGCACGGGAACCTCCGGACGCGCGTGCGGGCGGTGCAGGTGCACTCGCGCTCGGTGCGAACGTAGCCTCCCGCCGGATCGCTTCGGCGCGATCGCCATGATCGACAGGAGTGCACGTGGACCCGAGCATCGGTCCGCTCGTCCCCGCCGACGAGACGTTCCACCACCAGATCACCGACACGTTCGCCACGGTCGCGCACGCCGATCGGTCGTGGACCGAGAAGGTCTGCGCGATGGCGTGCGCGCGAGACGGGTCCACGCAGCTCGCGTTCGGGATCGGCAAGTACGCGAACCGCAACGTCATGGACGCGTACGCGGGTGTTTCGCGCGGCGTCGAGCAGTGGACGGTTCGAGCCAGCCGCGAGCTCGCCGCCGATCCGGGCACGACGTCGGTCGGCCCGATCCACTACGTGGTCGAAGCGCCGCTGCGCGCGATCCGCTTCCGCCTCGACGCGAACGACGTCCAGCCGATCGCGTTCGAGTGGCGCTTCGAAGGTGTCGTGCCACCGTTCCTCGAACGACGGGAGATCCACCGCAGCCGTGACGGTGCCCGGCTCGACGCCGACATCGTGCGCTACCACCACACCGGCGTCGCGTCGGGCTGGTTCGAGCTCGACGGGGAACGCACCGAGTTCGACGACGCGAGCTGGGTGTCCACCCGCGACCACTCGTGGGGCGTGCGGTACCAAGTCGGGGCGCCGATCGCCGACGTCGCACCCGCGCCGGTGCCCGAGGGCGTCGCGATGCTGATCATCTGGTGCCCGGTGCTGCTCGAGCGCCCCGACGGCTCCCGGTACGCCCTGCACCTCTACTACCAACGCCACACGCTCCCCGCGTTCGGCTACGAGCGACTCGAGGTCCAGGGCGGGTTCGAGCACCCCGACGGGCGCAAGGACCACGTCGCCGCGGTCGTGCCCGACTTGCGGTTCCGCGACGACAACCGCCGTCTCCTCGGCGGCACCGTGCACTGCACCATGACCGACGGCAGCAGTCGCCCGCTGCGCGTCGAGGCGGTCGGCGACACCGGGTTCCACCTCGGCACCGGGCTCTACCACGGCTTCGACGGGCAGTGGCACGGCCAGTGGCGCGGGCGGCTGCACCTCGACGGAGAGCACATCGGCGACTGCTCTGATCCCGCGACCGCGCATCGCATCCACCAGCACCGAGACGCGATCGTGCGCGTCGACGATCCGGTCGGCGGAGGTGCGGGCTGGGGGAACATGCAGAACGTGGTGCTCGGCGCGCACCCCGAGCTCGGCCTCACCGCCGACGCGTCGTTTCTCTGAGCGTCGAGCGCACGAGAAACGCGCCGCTCCGCCCCCGGAACCGGGTGCCGATCGGCGACAATGAGAGCATGGCATCGCAGGGGGTCCGCGCGCGCTCACGCGCCGGGACGCGCGGCCCGCACCTCGGCTACCTGCCGGGTCTCGACGGACTCCGGGCGATCGCGGTCATCGCGGTGCTGCTCTACCACGCCGAGCTGACCTGGATCCCCGGTGGTTTCCTGGGCGTCGAGGTCTTCTTCGTCATCAGCGGCTACCTCATCACCGCGTTGCTCCTCGCCGAGCACCGCTACACCCACCACGTCGACGTGCGCGCGTTCTGGCTCCGGCGCGCCCGCCGGCTCCTCCCCGCGCTGTTCGCCCTGCTGCTCGTCGTCACCACGTACGCGGTGCTGTTCCTGCGCGACGAGGTGGCCGGGCTGCGCGGCGACGTGCTCGGCGCGCTCACGTACGTCACCAACTGGTACCTGGTCTTCAGCGACCAGTCGTACTTCGAGGCCGTGGGGCGGCCCTCACCGTTGCTGCACCTCTGGTCGCTCGCGGTGGAGGAGCAGTTCTACCTGCTGTGGCCGCTGCTGTTCGCGTTCGGGATGCGCAAGCTCGGACGCACCAACATGTTGCGCGCCGTCGCCGGGACCGCGTTGCTGTCGAGCGCCGCGATGTGGGTGATGTACCGACCCGAGGCCGATCCCTCGCGCATCTACTACGGCACCGACACGCGTGCATCCGGCCTCCTGCTCGGCGCCGCCCTCGCGTTCGTGTGGACGCCGACGCGCTTGAAGTCGGACATCAGCCGCGGCGCGACGTGGGTGCTCGACGGTGTCGGCCTCGTCGCGTTGCTCCTGATCGTCCGCATGTTCCTCGAGATGAACGAGTTCGACAGCACGCTGTACCGCGGCGGGTTCCTCACCCTCGACGTCCTCACGGTCGTGCTGATCGGCGTGACCGTGCACCCCGCAGCGCGCCTCGGAAAGCTGTGGCTCTCGGCGCGCTCCCTGCAGTGGGTCGGGCTGCGGTCGTACTCGATCTACCTGTGGCACTGGCCCGTCTACGTCGTGACCCGACCCGACGTCGACGTCCCGTTGTCGGGCCTCCCGCTCCTCGCGCTGCGGCTGGCGCTGACCGCCGTGCTCGCGTCGGTGTCCTACAAGTACGTCGAGCAGCCGATCCGTCACGGCGCGCTGAGCCAGGGCTGGCACCAGTTCCGGATCGCCCACGGGGCGATGCGACGCCGCCTCGCGCTCCAGTGGAGCGGCGGAGCGATGGCCGTGGTCCTGCTCGTCGGCGGCGTGGGCCTCGCGGTTGCCCACGCCGACGAACCGCCGCCGCCGGAGTTCCTCGCCACGAGCGACGACGACGGCGACGCGACCGTGGTCACGTTCAGCCCCACGACGGCGCCGGCGACGCCGACGACGGCGCCGGGTCCGACCCAGCCCGGCCAGACCGCCGCGCCGACCACCACCCCGCCCGCGACGAACGCGCCGGCGGCGCCGAAGCCGCCGCCCGTCACCGCGATCGGCGACTCGGTGATGCTCGGTGCGGCCGAGACGTTGTGGTTCAAGTTCGACACCAACGTGCACGTGAACGCCGCGGTGGGCCGATCGGTCGGCGACGCGCTGAACCTGTTGCGCACCTACCGTGACGAGAAGCTGTTGTCGCCCACGATGGTGATCCACATCGGCAACAACGGCACGTTCACCGACTCGCAGTTCGACGAGCTCATGGAGATCGTCGGCGGCAACCGCAAAGTGATCGTGCTGAACACGCGCGTCCCGCGGCGGTGGGAAGCGCCGAACAACGAGGTCATCTTCCGCGGCGCGCGGAAGTACTCGAACGCGTACTTCCTCGACTGGAAGCTGAACGCCGAGCAGATCGCGCACAACGGCTTCTACGACGACGGCATGCACCTGCGCCCGTTCGGCGCGGCGTTCTACGCCGAGCTGATCAAGCAGAAGGTCGCCGGGTGACCGAGCCCGTGCTCCTCGTCGACCGGCCCTACGGTGACGCGCCCGCCGTCCGCCTGACCCTCAACCGTCCGGAGCGCAAGAACGCCCTCTCGATCGCGCTGCGCGACGCGATCAGCCACGCGCTCGACACCCTCTCGATCGACGAGTCGGTCCGCTGCGTCGTCGTGACCGGCGCCGGCGACGTGTTCAGCTCGGGCTTCGACCTCACCGAGTTCACCGCAGCGCTCGACGACGCCGAGTTCGCGGCGCGGCTGTGGGCGAGCAGCGACCGGTACCACTCGACGTTGGTGCGGTTCCCGCTGCCCACGCTCGCCGCAGTGAACGGACCCGCACTCGCCGGCGGGTTCGACCTGGCGATCTGCTGCGACCTGCGCATCGCGACGACGACCGCTCGTTTCGCACACCCGGAGTACACGTTCGGTCCGGTCGTCTACTCGCCGCTGCACGATCTCGTGGGCGGCGCCGTCGCCCGCGACCTCTGCATGACCGGCCGCAGCATCGACGCCGCGGAAGCCCTCGCGCTGCGGGTCGTGAACGACGTCGTCGATCCCGATCAGCTCGACGCGGCGACGCGATCGGTCGTCGAGCGGATCTGTGCCGCGCCGCGCGAACAGCTGCTGCGCACCAAAGCGAAGGCGCTCGCCCGAGCTCGGCTCGTCACCGACGCGACGCTCGATCTCTGACGCTCGCAGGTTCGTCGCCCGACCGTCATCCGGCGGGCACGCCGTTCCGAACACCTCCCGTGGGCCCGCTCGGGCACACGAGGACGAGAGGAGCGCGTGGTGCGAAGGAACCGACTGGTACGTGTCGTCGCGGTCGTAGGTGCGATCGCCGTGCTCGGCGCGGCATGCAGCGACGACGACGACAACGACACGGCGAGCGAGACGACGGTCGCGTCGGACGACTCGATGGACCCGACGACGACCACGATGGCCGACGGCGAGACCATCGTCGACCTCGCGGTGGCGACGCCTGACCTGTCGACGCTCGTGGAGGCGGTGCAGGCCGCCGGGCTCGCCGAGACGCTCTCCGGCGAGGGTCCGTTCACGGTGTTCGCGCCCACGAACGAGGCGTTCGCCGCGATCCCCGCGGCGACGCTCGAGAGCATCCTCGCCGACACGGAGCTGTTGACGAAGATCCTGACCTACCACGTGGTCGCGGGTGAGTTCCCGGCGAGCGCTGTCGCCGAGCTGCCCGACGTTGCGACCGGTGCCGAGGTCGCGACCGTCGAGGGTCAGAACGTGACGATCGTCGCGTCCGACGCCGGCGTCACCGTCAACGGTGCGAACGTCGTGCAGGCCGACGTCGAGGCGTCGAACGGTGTGGTGCACGTCATCGACCAGGTGATCCTGCCGCCCGACGTGCAGCTCTGATCGTTTCCCACGCCCGCTGATCGGGGTACTCACCGCGTTCCCTGCACGACCATCGGAAGCGAGGTGAGGGTCTCATGACGACCATCCAGGAGAGCATCGACGTCGATGTCCCGCTGAGCACTGCGTACAACCAGTGGACCCAGTTCGAAGAGTTCCCGCGGTTCATGGAAGGCGTGGAGCAGGTGCAGCAGATCACCGACACGCAGCTGCACTGGAAGGCGGAGATCGCCGGTGTCACACGTGAGTGGGACGCCGAGATCGTCGAGCAGATCCCCGATCAGCGGGTCGCGTGGCGCAGCCTCGACGGATCGAAGAACGACGGCGTCGTGACCTTCGAACCGGTCGACAGCGTCCGCACCCGGGTGTCGATGGCGCTCGACTTCGAGCCGGAAGGTTTCATCGAGAGCGTCGGCGACACGCTCGGTTTCGTGCGCCGCCGCGCCGAGGGCGACCTCGAGCGGTTCAAGCACTTCATCGAGGAGCGCGGCGCCGAGACCGGCGGATGGCGCGGCACGGTCTGAGCCTGAACCGCACGGATCGCACGCACACGACGAGGCCCGGACCGAACGGTCCGGGCCTTCGTCGTACTCCGTGTGTGGCTCGTGGTCAGACGCCGACACGATCGCGCACGCGCTCGAGGGCGTCGCGACCGACGTCGCGGGCTCGATCGAACGTCGCCGCGGCTGCGCCGGTGACCGCGTTGAGCGGCGGCTCGTCGGGGAGCATCGGGTGCGGACGCGTCGGTGCGGTCTCCTTCGCCTCCGCGATCCGATCACCGAGCTCGCGCAGCTCGATACGGCCCACGGTCGCGCGCACCTGCGGGAACAGCTCGTGCTCTTCCTCGTCGACGTGGTGCTTCACCATCTCCTGCAGCACCTTGACCTTTGCGTCGAAGCGCTCGTGGCTCGGGTCGAGGTCTTCGAGGTCTGCGAGGAGCCGCTTCACCGCGAGGTGCTCCTCGAGGCTCTCGAGCCGCATGTCTTCAGCGTCGACGTACTCCTGTACGAACGGGTAGAAGAGCTGTTCCTCCACTGCGGCGTGCACCGACAGCTCCTCGATGATCGTGTCGACGAGCTTGCGCTTGGAGGCGTGGGCACGCTCGCCGAGCTGGTCGAACTTGCGGAACAGGCCGGCCACGGTCTTGTGATCGGCCTTGAGCAACGTGATGGCATCCATCGGTCCTCCGAAGGGGGTTGTCGAGACGGGCAGTGGCCGGGCATCGGGTCCACCGGCGCATTGCGTCACACCGAAGGAGACCCGACACCCGGCCACGTGCCTGCGTCATGCCCCTCGTTCCGAGGGTGCAAACACCGCGAGGAACCGAGGGGAACCCGAGGGAAGCGGAGCGGGTGACGGGAATCGAACCCGCATCACCAGCTTGGAAGGCTGGAGCTCTGGCCATTGAGCTACACCCGCGGGACCGCCGAGGCTAGTGCGTGCCCGGCGAGTGGGGGCCGTGGCGCGCGGTCGGCGATGCCGCGAGACTGCGCGGTGACCAGGGAGGTTCACGGTGGCGCGCAGCTCCGGCACGACCGCTCCGTCCCTGGACCTCGACGAGGTGCTCGCGGAGCTGGAGGCCCTCGGGTCCGAGCAGACCCGACGCATCTACGCGCGGCACGGCGTCTCACCGCCGCTGTTCGGCGTGAAGTTCGGCGACCTCGCGCGACTCTTCAAGCGGATCGGTCGGAACCACGAACTCGCGTTGTCGCTGTGGGCGACCGGGAACCACGACGCACGCGTGCTGGCGTGCAAGCTCGCGGAGCCGGAGCGCATCACCGTCGCGCAGAGCAACGCGTGGGTGCGGACGTGCGACAACTACGTGCTGATGGAAGCGGTCGCCGCCGCGATCGCCGACGCGCCCATCGCCAAGAGCCGTGCCGCGAACTGGCGCGATCGCACGGGCGAATGGGTCGCGAGCGCGGGCTGGTGCATCGTGGCGCACCTCGCGACGCGGGGCGATCTCCTGAGTGACAGCGAATGCCGAGCGCTGTTGGGTCAGATCGGACGCGAGATCCACACGCGGCCGAACCGCGTGCGCCACGAGATGAACCTGGCGTTGATCGCGATCGGGACTCGTGGTGGGGCGCTCGAACGCGAAGCGGTGCGCGTCGCCACGAAGATCGGTCCTGTGACGGTCGACCACGGCACGACCGGGTGCACGACCCCCGACGCCGTCGGCTACCTCGCGAAGGTCGCGCAGCGCCGGAAGGGGTGAGTCGGGGAGGGGGGATTTGAACCCCCGACCGCCAGCTCCCAAAGCTGGTGCGCTACCACTGCGCCACTCCCCGCGGTCCGCGCACGTGGCGCGTGACGCCCGTCCAGCGTACCGGCGCCCCCGTCCCTGCCCGTCCCACCAACCGTTGGTGCAGAAGACCCACGTGGCGTGTGGACTCGCGCACCATTGGTGCGTTCTGCACCAACGGTCAGGGGGTGCGCGACGGTTGGTCGACCTTCTTGTAGGCCGCCTCGCGCACGACATCGATCGCCACCTGGTGGTCGACGAGCGACGGGTCGAGGGGCGGGAGACGGAAGCTCGTGTAGAGCACGCGTCGCTCGCGGTCGGTGGGCGCGTGGCTCATGTGCAGGGTGCACGAGCAGTGCACCGTGACGTCGCCGGTGCGCGTGGGGAGCGGACGGGGCGGGAGTCCCCACTCGCGACGGTGGAACGCGGGCTGCACGAGCGCGCGGTGCGAGCCGGGGACGACGGCGAGCTGCCCCGAGGTCGCGTCGGCGCCGGTCACGGAGATCCCGATGGTCAGCCCGCTGCACGTGTAGGAGTGCATCCCGAGTGAGCAGTCCTTGTGCCAGGGCAGATCGGAGATGCCCTCCACCACGCCGAGCGGCTTCTCGAGCGCTTCGACGGTGCCCACCGAGATGTGACCGTCGCCGGTGAGCGCCCCGATGCGCGCGAACGCGTCGCTCGCGAGGAGGTCGGCCGCGGTGCTGCTGTGCGCGTCGAACCCCTGGAGGCGGACGGCGCGGTGCGTGCCGTCGCTCGTGCGCGCCCACCACGACCGGCCGTCGTCGGGCGCGTAGCGGGGGAGCGCCGTGTCGATGTCGTGGCTGATCGCGTCCATCGCGTCGGTGTCGAACCAGCCGCGCAGGTGCAAGAACCCGGCCTGCGCCAGGAAGTGCGCGAGGTCGGCGTCGGAGTCGGCCGGCGTGAACGACCGCTGGAGGTCGAGCGGTGCACCGTCGCGGTCGACGAAGTCGATGCTCCCCGCAGTGTGCACGGCGCGACCGTCGACGAGCGCGCGGAGCACCACCCACCAGTCGAGGAAGTCGCCGAGGTCGCCGCGGGTGGCGCGCACCTTCCCGGCGGCGACCAGGGTCATCGGCGTGATGCGGTCGTCGACGAGACGGCGGACCTCGTCGGCGTCGAGCTCGATGCGGGCGACGCCGGAGTCGCCGCGCTCCACGCGCACGGCATCCGCGTCGAGGTCGACGGAGAGGGTCCACGCGCCCTCGGGAGTGCCGAACGTGCACGACTCGATCCCGAGCTCGCGCGCGCCGGGTACTGCGAGGTGACTGCGCTCGCGCGCGAGGTGGGGGAGCTCGTGGTCGAAGAAGTCGGCGACGTCGAGGTCGTCGCGCACATCGAGATCGCGTCGGCTCCGAGCGTCGAGCGAGACCGGCGACTGCTGCGTTCCTCGGCTCATCGCGCGCAGGCTACGCCGATGGCGCCAGGCGGTCCTCGACGTGGAACCGCCAGCCCGTCACCATCCCGATGCGCATGAGTGCGACCTCGTCGGGTTCGGGTGCCGTCGCGGTCGATGGGTCGAGCCCGACCACGACCTCGACCCGGTCGGGATGGACCGTGACGGCGACGGCCGCGCGCCGTTCGATCGCGTGCACCATCGCCGCGAACGGCGCGACCTCGCCGCTGGCGAGCAGGCCCGGGCACCCCGGGTGGGCGGCGTCGAGCAGGTCGGCGCGCTCGGGCACGAGCGTGAGCGTGACGGTGTCGCCGTCGGCTTCGTCACCCGTTGCGACGGTGCGCGCGAAGCCCGGTGGGATCGCGGGCGTGAGCGCAAGCACGCGCGCGACGCGCTCGCGTGGGCTGCCCTCGACGAGCGCGCCGAGACGTTCGCTCGTGATCCACGCGGTCCCGATCCACGCGCTGCGGGTGATGGCGCGTGACGTCGCTTCGTCGAAGTGCACGCGCGACGCGAGCTCGCCTGCGGCGACGAGCAGGTGCGTCTGCACGAGGAACTCGCGCGCCACCGCGGCCAGTGTGTCGGTGGCGAGGTCGCCGAGGCGGAAGTCGGGTCGGAACGCGTCGCGGTAGTCGGACATGCCGCCGCCGCCGGGCGCCGGCGGGTTGGTGACGTGCGAGAGGGGGAGCGCGGCGACCTGCTCGGTGAGCGCGGCGGGTCCGACGGGCTCGTTGTCGGGATCGATGGTGATCGTCCAGTGGCAATGGGGGTGACGGTCGGACGGCACGCGCGGCGGGCGGTGGATCGGGCGGATGCGCGCGCGGGGGTTCGTCGCGAGCGCGGTGGCGTCGAACGTGGGGTCCTCGATCGTGTGGCACATCCCGACGACGTGCGGTTCGCCGTGCGGCTCGGCGTCGAGCAGGGCGCCGCAGTGCTCGAGCCAGAACTCGCCGTGCCGGTCGTCGGTGATCGCATAGGCGACCGACATGTACTGGTGCACGAACCCGACGTCGAGCTGCAACGCCTTCATGATCGCTTCGACGGTGTCGCCCTCGATGCCCATGAGCGCGCGCAGCCGGTGCGTGTACACCGGACTCGCCCCCATCCAGAGGTCGATCGCGACCTGGTTCAACCCGTCGAGACCCGCGCCGCGCATCACGACCTGCGGCAGGAGCGCTCGGTTCACGACCATGCCGGCGAGCATGTACTCGTGCGCGATCGGGAGCAGCGCGCGCCGCTCGAGCCCGTCGAGCGGTCTGGTGGGTTCGTCCATCGCGCGTCACCTTCCCAGTGGTTCGCCGGTTGTATACAACATACGATCAGCCCACTTGCTCCGCGATCCGGGACCGCACGTGACCGAGCCGCCGTACTACGACCCCTACGACGTCGCGATCGACGCCGATCCGCATCCGGTCTGGAAGCGACTGCGCGACGAAGCGCCCGTGTACCACAACGATCGCTACGACTTCTGGGCCCTGAGTCGGTACGACGACGTGCTCGGGGCGCTGCTCGACTGGCAGACGTTCATCTCGTCGCGCGGCATCTTGCTGGAGGCGATCGACACGCGGGCCGAGCTCCCCGACGACGGCACGGTGGCAGGCGTGCGGCCGATGCTCATCATGATGGACCCGCCGCGCCACGACCGGCTCCGCAAGCTGGTCAGCCGAGCGTTCACGCCGCGCCGGGTCGCGTCGCTCGAGCCGCGGCTGCGCGAGCTGTGCGCCGAGTTCCTCGACCCGTTCGTCGGAGGTGTCGAGTTCGACTACGTCGAGGAGTGTGGCGCCAAGGTCCCGTCGATGATGATCGGCGAGCTCATGGGCGTGCCCACCGACGATCAGCACGCGCTGCGGGTCTGGATCGACGACGTCATGCGCTACGACGAGGCCGGCACCGACTCGTCGCGCCTCGAGTCGCTCGGTCGCATCGAGGAGTACCTCCAAGCGCTCGTGGCGGAGCGCCGGCGCGCGCCGCGCGACGACATGACCTCCGACCTGCTGGCCGCGAGCCTCGAGCTCGACGACGGCTCGCGGTCCGAGCTCACCCACGAGGAGGTGATGGGCTTCGTGCAGCTGTTGATCTTCGCCGGGACGGAGACGACCGCACGGCTCATCGGCTGGGCCGGACTCCTCCTCGCTCGCCACCCCGACCAGCGCGCGCGGCTCGTCGACGACCCGACGCTCGTCGGGAACGCGATCGAAGAGCTGCTGCGATACGAAGCGCCGTCGCCGATCCAGGGTCGCTACGTCGCGCGTGACGTCACCCTCCACGGCGTCACGATCCCGGCGGGCGCGCGGCTCGCGCTGCTCAACGGCGCGGCCGATCGCGACGAGCGGGCGTTCCCCGATCCCGACCGCTTCGACGTCGGTCGCACCATCGACCGGCACCTCGCCTTCGGCTACGGCGCGCACTTCTGCCTGGGGGCCGCGCTCGCGCGCCTCGAAGGTCGTGTGGTGCTGGAGGAGACGCTGGCGCGCTTCCCGACCTGGGAGGTCGACGAGTCGCGCGTGGAGCTGGTACGCACCTCGACGGTGCGCGGCCCGGCCCACCTCCCGTTCCGCGGCTGACCGGCCCGCTTCGCCGCCCGCGCGAAGTCGTTACGCGGCGAACACGCCGCGATCGTGGAAGTAGCGCACGACCTGGTCGCCGATGCGGCGCATCAAGCGCCGGTACTCCGCGGCGGCGCGCTCACCGTCGCTGCGTCGCAACGCGCGGGCGATGAGCGCTTGCCCGCGCTTCTCGATCGCGACGGTCTCGCCGACCACCTCGAACACGTTGCCGGGCACGATGCTCGACATCGCCCGGAGCAGCACCTTGAGCCGCGGCGAGTTCGCGGTGGACACGATCGCCGCGTGGAACGCGATGGCGAGCCGTTCGATCTCAGCCGGGTCGCGCGCCGCCGAGATCGCCCGTTCGAGCTCGCTGATCTGCGCGATCGCGTCGGCGTCGGCGGTCTCCGCCGCGCGCTCGGCCGCGAACCCGTAGAGCACGCCGAACAGCTCGTAGTGGTCGCGGATCAGCTGTTCGTCGAGCCGGTTCACGAACGCGCCGCGGTGCGTCTGCAACGTGACCCAGCCCTCGCGTTCGAGCGCGATCAACGCTTCGCGCACGGGGATGCGGCTCACTCCGAGTGCGGTGGCGATCTCGTCTTGGGGGACGTGCGTGCCCGGCGGGAGAGTGCCGTCGAGCACGAGCCGGCGGATGTACGCCGCCGCGTGCTGGGCGCTGGTGCGGCGTTCGAAGCGGGGGTCGGTGTGCGGGGGCAGGCGGGGCGCCGACGCCGTCGTGGTCATGCCCGGGCCCGCAACTCGTACTTGAGGACCTTGCCGCTCGCGTTGAGCGGCAGCCCGTCGACGAACTGCACGCGCCGCGGCACCTTGTAGTTCGCCATCTTCTCGCGACACCACGCGACGAGCTCGTCGGCGGTGAGCGTGCGGTCGGGGCGCAACACGACGAACGCGCAGCCGACCTCGCCGAGTCGTTCGTCGGGGACGCCGACCACGGCGACCTGACCGACGGCGGGGTGGTCGGAGATCATGTTCTCGATCTCGGCGGGATACGCGTTGAAGCCACCGACGATGAACATGTCCTTCTTGCGATCCGTGATGCGCAGGTTGCCGCGCTCGTCGAGGACGCCGACGTCGCCGGTGTGCAGCCAGCCGTCGGCGTCGATCGCTTCCTTGGTGGCGGTCTCGTCGTCGACGAAGCCCTGCATCACGTTGTACCCGCGGATCACGACCTCGCCTGGCTCGCCGGCGGCCCGCGGCGTGCCGTCGTCGGCGACGACGCGCACCTCCACGCCGGGGATCGCGCGTCCCGCGGTGGTGGCGATGGTCTCGGGGTCGTCGTCGTGGCGACACATCGTGGCGATGCCCGTCGCTTCGGTGAGCCCGTAGCCGGTCACGATCGTCTCGAACCCGAGCTCGGTGCCCATGCGGCGGATCAGCTCCACCGGGATCGACGCGGCGCCGGTGACGGCGAGGCGCAGCGACGACATGTCGAACGTGGAGGCGCGCGGGTGGTCGAGGATCGATTGGAAGATCGTCGGCGGGCCGGGGAGCATCGTCACCTGCTCGTCGACGACGCGTTGCATCACGGTGTCGACGTCGAACACCGCGTGGGGGATCACCGTCGCGCCCTTGATGAGGCTGGCGAGGATCCCGGCCTTCAAGCCGAACGCGTGGAAGAACGGGTTGACCACGAGGTAGCGGTCGCCCGGCCGCAGGCCGACGACGGTGGACCAGGCGTCGTAGGCCCGGACGCTCGCGCCGTGGGTGAGCATCGCCCCCTTCGGCCGTCCGGTCGTGCCCGAGGTGAAGAGGATGTCGGAGAGGTCGTCGGGCCGCTGGTGCTCGACGCGGGCGCGCACGGTCGCGAGGTGGTCGGCGTCGGCGCGTGAGAGGAACTCCTCCCAGCCGCTCGTGCCGGTGGCCGGCTCGCCGCGCAACACGATCGTGTGGCGCAGCGACGGGACCGGGTCGCCGGTGGCGAGCAGCTCGACGTAGTTCGTGTCGAGGAAGTCGGTGACCGTGAACAGCACCGATGCGCGCGCTCGATCGAGGACGTAGGACGCCTCGCCGCCCTTGAACCGAGTGTTGAGCGGGACGATGACCCCACCCGCGGCGTAGACGCCGAGCGCGGCGACCATCCACTCGGTGGTGTTGGGTGCCCAGATGCCGATGCGGTCGCCCGGCTCGACACCGGTCGCGACGAGCGCGGCGGCGGCGCGCTCGACGGCGGGGGCGAGCTCGGCGAAGGTGACGCGCGCGCGTTCGTCGACCAAGGCTTCACGCGCTGCGTACTGTTCCGCCGCGCGCGCCACGACACGCGGGATCGTCAGCGGGAGCTCTTCGGGCACGCTGTATACAATATCCGCCGAGGAGGGCGCAGGGGATGGGCGAGCCCGGTCGCATCACCGACGACGGCATCGCCGCGTTGCGCGCCCGCGTCGGGATCGCCGAGCCGCACCCGCAACCCCCGTACTACTCGGTGCCGACGTGCGACACGTTCCGCAACGTCGCCCACGCGTACGGCGACGACAACCCGCTGTGGTGCGATCCCGCGTACGGCCCGACCACGCGCTGGGCCAGCCCGATCGCGCCGCCGGCGCTCGTGGGCGGCGACACGCTCGTCGGTGAGGACGAGGTACCGGAGGTGGCGCCCGAGCATCGTGAGCTCATGCGGGGAGATCCGTTGCGCGGCGTCCACGCGTTCTACTCGGCGAGCGCGCGCGAGTGGTGGGCGCCGCTCACGCCACAGCGACGCGTCGTCCGGCGCAACGCCCTGGTCGCGGTCCTCGACAAGCCGAGCGAGTTCGCCGGTCGCGCCGTCCACGAGTGGACGGCGCAGGTGTTCCGCGACGAGACCGGTGCGTTGCTGTCGGGCCAGTACCGACTCATGATCCGCACCGAGCGTGCGCAGGCCCGCGCCCGCATGACCGACGAGATCGAGCTGACGCCGTACACCGACGACCAGATCGCGGCGATCGACGCGCAGTACGCGAGCGAAGCGCCACGCGGCGCGCAGCCACGCTGGTGGGACGACGTGGAGGTCGGCGACACGGTCGGACCGATGGTGAAGGGACCGCTCACCGTCACCGACATCGTGTGTTGGCACGCCGGCATGGGCATGGGTCTCTACGGCGTGAAGCCGTTGCGACTTGCGTACCGCAACCGCCAGCGCATCCCGCGCTTCTTCCACCGCGACGAGCGCAACATCCCCGACGTGATGCAGCGGGTGCACTGGGACCCTGCCTTCGCCCGGCGTTCCGGCAACCCCACGACGTTCGACTACGGCCGGATGCGCGAGACGTGGTTGATCCACCTCTGCACCGACTGGATGGGTGACGACGCGTGGCTGTGGCGACTGGAGTGCGAGTTCCGCAAGTTCAATTACGTCGGCGACACGCAGTGGCTCCGCGGCACGATCACCCGCAAGTACCTCGCCGACGGCGACCGGCCCGCGGTCGACCTCGAACTCGTCGCCGAGAACCAACGCGGGGAGGTCACCACGCCGGGGACTGCCACGATCCTGCTCCCGAGCCGCGCGCACGGTGCGGTCCGGCTGCCCGACCCACCCGCGGCACCCGGCGATCTCGCCGGCGCGCTCGACGCGGCGGGTGCACGATTGGCGCGACGGTGACGCGATGACCACGGCCGACCCCGACGCCGGGCGCGTGCGGATCGCGCGCGTCGACGGTGTGCTGCGGCTCACGCTCGATCGTCCGGCGAAGCGCAACGCGCTGACCGACGAGATGGTCGCCGCGCTCGTCGCGGCGCTCGAGGACGCGGCCACCGCCGACGACGTGCGAGTGGTGGTGCTCGACGGCGCGGGCGAGCACTTCTGCGGGGGCGCCGACATCGTGGCCCGCAACCGCGCCGGCGCGAACGACACGCGACCGCGGCCGGGGTCGATCCAGCGCCGGCTCCCCACCGGGGCCCACCGGCTCGTGTCGTTGATCTGCGAGACGCAGGTGCCGGTCGTGTGCGCGGTGCGCGGCTGGGCCGCCGGGATCGGCTTCCAGCTCGCGCTCGCCGCCGACTTCACGGTCGCGACCCACGACGCGCGCTTCTGGGAGCCGTTCGCCGCTCGAGGGTTCACGCCCGACAGCGGAGCGACGTGGTTGCTCCCGCGGCGCGTGGGCGACGTGCGCGCACGCGAGCTGTTGGTGCTCGGGCGCGAGATCGACGGGCGGACCGCGGCCGAGTGGGGCGCGATCCACGCCGCGGTCGCGAGCGAGGATCACGCCGCCGCGGTCGACGCGCTCGTCGCGCAGCTCGCGTCGGGCCCGACGGTGGCGCTCGGGTTGACGAAGTGGTTGTTGCACGCGGGTGCCGGACGCGGCCTCGATGCGCAGCTCGTCGATGAGGCGTTCGCGCTCGAGCTCTCGTCGCGCACACAGGACTTCCGCGAAGGGCTCGCTGCGTTCACGGAGCGGCGGACGCCGCGCTTCGAAGGACGATGAGCCCGGTGGGGGCGATCGCGGTCACCGACGCGACCCCCGGCGACGAGCTGGTCGTCGCGGTCCGCGCTTGGGTCGACGAGCACGTCCCCCGCGCCTGGCGCGACGCCGGGCGAACGGGCGGCGTCGCGGCGGTGCGATCGGTCCGCACGCGCGCCGAGTACGAGGAGTGGTACCCGGTGTTCGCCGACTCCGGCCTCGTCGTGCCCACCTGGCCGCGCGAGTACGGGGGCCTCGGCCTGCGCGCCGAGCAGGCACGACGTCTCGAAGTCGAGCTCGCGCCGTACCACCTCGGGCGCTTGAACCCGCTCGGCCTGTTCAACGTCGCGCCCGCGCTGTTCGCCCACGGCACCGACGCGCAGCGGTCACGCTTCCTCCCGCCCATGGTGCGCAACGAAGAGCGCTGGTGCCAGCTGTTCAGCGAACCGGGAGCGGGTTCCGACCTCGCATCGCTCGCGACGCGTGCCGAGCGTGACGGCGACACGTGGTTCGTGACGGGGCAGAAGGTCTGGACGACGTGGGCGCACACCTCGGAGCTGGCGTGCGTGCTGGCGCGCACCGACGTGGACGCGCCGAAGCGGGCCGGGCTCACGTACTTCCTCGTCGACCTGCGCCAGCCCGGCGTCACCGTGCGGCCGCTGCGCCACCTCACCGGCGCGGTCGACTTCAACGAAGTCTTCCTGGAACGCGCCGAGGTTCCCGACGCGCAGCGCGTCGGCGCGTGCGGCGACGGATGGCGCGTGGCCGCGACGACGCTGGCGGGCGAGCGGCAGATGGTCGCGGGCGCGGGGTCCGGCGGCGTCGATCGCATCGGCGGCCGCGACGTCGCGCACGTCGTGGCGATCGCTCGGGCGCGCGGCGCCGGCGACGACCCGGTGGTGCGGCAGCGACTGACCCAGCTCTACAGCGAGGAGCGGATCCGTCACTGGACGAACCAGCGAGTGCGGGCATCGGTGCGCGCGGGGCGCGCGCCGGGCCCCGAGAGCTCGATCGGCAAGGTCCACCAGGGCGGGCTGAACCAGCGGATCCAGCTGCTCGCCGTCGACCTCCTCGGCGCCGACGCGACCGCCTGGGCGAGCAGCGCCGACGGTGCCGCGGGCGCCGACGGATACGACCGCTCGCTGCCGCCCGAGGTGCGCGGCATGCTGCGCAGCCGCGCCAACACGATCGAGGGTGGGACGACCGAAGTGAACAAGAACGTGCTCGGCGAGCGAGTGCTCGGGCTGCCGCGCGAACCCGATCCGTGGCGCGATGCGCCGTGGCGCGACGTCCCCCGCAGCGGTGCCCGATGAGTCGCTACGAGACCCTGCAGGTCGAGCGGACCGACGCGGTCGGCTGGCTCGTGTTCGACCGTCCCGACGTCGCGAACGCGATGGACGGGCGGATGATGGCCGAGCTCGAGCGGGCGTGGCGCGAGCTCGACGACGACCCTGAGGTGCGGGTGATCGTGAACACCGGCGCCGGGCGGGCGTTCCAGACCGGGCTCGACGTGGTCCAGCTCGGCACCGATCCTGACGCGCTGCGCGAGGCGTCGCGCCGGACCGCGCGCTTCGAGCTCCGACTCACGGCGTGGCACAACGACGTGCGCAAGCCGGTGATCGCGGCCGTGAACGGGGTGTGCGCGGGCGGCGGTCTCCACTTCGTCGCCGACGCCGACATCGTCATCGCGAGCGCCGACGCGACGTTCCTCGATCCCCACGTGTCCGTCGGGCAGGTCAGCGCCTACGAGACGATCGCGCTCGCCAAGAAGTCGCCCATGGAGCCGATCCTGCGCGCCGCGCTGACGGGCGCCCACGAGCGCATCAGCGCCGCGCGCGCGTACCAGCTCGGGATCGTCTCGGAGGTGGTCGATCCGCCGGAGCGTCTGCGCGCGGTCGCGCAGGAGCTCGCCGAGAAGATCGCGCGCAACTCGCCGGCGGCGATGGCGGCGACGAAGCGGGCGCTGTGGGGCGCGTTGGAGCTCGGACTCACCGACGCGTGCCGCGCCGGCGCGCAACACCTCGTGGGGATGTGGGGCCATGCCGACCAGCACGAGGGACCGAGGGCGTTCGCCGAGAAGCGCGCGGCGGAGTGGGAGGTCATCGCATGACCCTCCCCGAGCTCGACACGCTGCGACTCGAGCGGGTCGGGCCGGTCGGGTGGTTGATCAACAACCGTCCGGAGCAGCTCAACGCGATGAACGCCCACATGCGCGACGAGTTCGAGGTCGCGTGGCACGCGCTCGACGCCGACCCCGAGGTGCGCGTGATCGTGCACACCGGCGAAGGCCGGGCGTTCCAGACCGGCGCCGACGTCACCGAGGTCGCGACCGACGGCGTCGGGATGGAGCGGTACCGCGAGTCGGTCGAACGCTTCGACCTGCACTTCACCGCGTGGCACAACCAGGTGTGGAAGCCCGTGATCACGGCGGTCAACGGGCTGTGCGCCGGTGGCGCGTTCCACTGGATCGCCGACTCCGACATCGTGATCGCGGCGAGCGATGCTCAGTTCTTCGACCCGCACGTCTCGGTTGGTCAGGTCGTCGCGATCGAGGCCATCGGACTGATGAAGCGCATGCCGGTGGAGGCCGTGATGCGCATGGCGTTCGTCGGACGCCACGAGCGGATGACGGCCGCGCGCGCGTACGAGCTGGGCATGATCAGTGAAGTCGTCGACCCGCCCGAGCGTCTGCGCGCTGCCGCGCAGGAGCTGGCGGAGACGATCGCGCGCAATTCGCCGGCGGCGATGGCGGCGACCAAGCGAGCGCTGTGGGGCGCGTTGGAGCTCGGACTCACCGATGCGTGCCGGGCGGGGGCGAAGGAGCTCGTGTCGATGTGGGGACATCCGGATCAAGCGGAGGGGCCGCGCGCGTTTGCCGAGAAGCGGGAGCCGCAGTGGCAGCCGCTCGAGCCCGGGAGCCCGCACCCGTGAACCACACGAACGAGCCGGTGCGACCCGGCACCGCGATCGTCGCGTGCATCGAACCGCACGCGGGCCACGAACGCGCGTTCAACGCGTGGTACGAGCGCGACCACTTCTACGACGCGATGATGGCGGGCCCCGGCGCCTGTGCCGCGGCGCGCTACGTCGCCACGCGCGAGTGCAAGCAGCTGCGGACCGGCGTCGGTCACCTCGCCGATCGCACGCGCGGGTCGTACCTCACGCTCGCCTGGTTGCTGCCGGGCCTTGCCGACGAGTGGAACGCGTGGGTCGGGCGGCGCATGGCCACACTCCGCGATCAGCCCGATCGGTTGTTCGCGGCGCGCGACCACGTGTTCACCGCGATGTACCGCTTCGCGTGGGACGCGCGCGCCGACGGCGGACCCGCGCCGATCGTCGCGCTCGACCGCGACTTTCCCGGCGTGATCGCCGTCGTGTGTCCCGGCGATCTCGACGCCGCGCGCAGCTGGGCGCAGGCCCTGGCGGCCCCGGAGATGCCGTTGCTCGTGGGTCTCGCCCCGGAGCGCACGATCATGGCGGAGGTGACCCCCGACGACCACGTCGTCGTGATCGGCTTCTGCACCGAAGATCCGCGCGTCGTGTGGGAGCGCCGCGTCGCACCGGCGCTCGACCCCGCGGCGAGTGGGGGCGGTCCGTTCCTGCGCACCGTGCCCGGCACCGATCGCTACGTCGACGAGCTCTGAGCGCGGCACCGTGGGCGCGAACCCGAAGGTCTACATCCACGAGCTGATCGACATCATCGGCCACAACCGCGCCAAGTACTTCCACCACATGACGGCGAACTGGTGTCCGATCGGACGCGCCGAACGGAACATGGCGTGCTTCGGCGTGTGGGGGACCGTCGGCTCGACCGGGCGCTGGCCCGAAGTCGTGAACATGTGGGAGCTCGACGGTTGGGACGGCCTCGCCGCGAACCTCGCGCACGAGCTGGCGAACCCGTCGCTGCAGGATCCGTCGCTCGCCGAGTGGTGGGCGGTGGCCGCGGAGCTCCGACGCGGCGGCGTCGATCGGATTCTCGTCCCCGAGCCCTGGAGTCCCACGATCGACGAGCTCACGAGCGCAGGAGTGCGCGGCGTCGTGTACGCGCACGAGCTCGTGCGCGTCGGCCCCGGACAGGTGCGCGAGCTGCTCGACGCTGCGCACGCGCACGCACGTGACGCCGTCCCCGCGCTCGGAGGGATCGCGATCGGCGCGTTCCGTGTCGCGTTGCGCAACGACGACGAAGCGTTGCTGCTGTGGGCGTTCCCCGAGTGGGAAGCGTGGGTGCGCTACGAACGCGCGTGGGACGCCCGCGCACTCGGCGAGTGGCGGACGGCGTTGCTCGATGCCGGCGCACACGTCACCCGCACGTTGCTCGCCGACGCGCCGCTCGCGCCGTTGCGGATCGGGCGGCAGCCCGAGGTGGCGGACCGGCGCCCGCTCTCGGAGATCCCGTGAGCGAAGCGCTGCGTGCGCTCTTGGCCGGCGACGACTCCGACGTCGCCGTCGTCGCGGGCGATCGGTCGGTGACGCGAGGTGAGCTCCGTGAGCTCGCGCGCTCGATCGGCGACGCCCTCCGCGCGCGTCCGGTCGCAGGGACGGCGATCGGCGTCGTGCTCCCGAACGACGAGCGCGCGATCGCGACCTGGTTCGCGGCGTGGGACGCCGGCGCCGCGTTCGTCCCGCTGAACCCCCGCGCGCCGACACCTGAGCTGCAGCGACTGGTCGACGACGTCGGCACGCTGCATCTCGTGACGACCGTCGAACACGCCGACGCATTCGACGGTGTCGTCGACGCGATCCGCGACACCGACCTCGTGGTCGTGGCGCGCCCCGGCTCGGCGCGCGCGGTGGGTGCCGACGACGCCATCGTGCAGCTCACGTCGGGCACCACGGGGCCGCCGAAGGCGGTGCCGCTGCGGGCGGCGACGATCACCGACCTGCTCGACACGGTCATCGGGTCGTTGCGCTCGGGACGAACGAGCGGCGCCCGCATGCCGAACCTCGTGCCGTTGTCCCTCGCGACGTGGGGTGGCATCTACCAGGTGCTGTTCGCGTTCCGGTTGGGCGTCCCGGTCGTGGTGATGGCGCGCTTCGATCCGCACGAGTTCGCGCGTCTCGTCGCCCGCCACGAGATCCGCTCGTCGGTCCTGCCACCCGCCGCGCTCGTGGCGCTCACGCGCGACCCGACGATCACCACCCTCGCGCCGCTGCGCTACGTCCGCAGCGTCGCCGCGCCGCTGTCGCCCGCCCACGCACGAGCGTTCCACGAGCGCTTCGGTGTCGCGGTCCTCAACGGCTACGGCCAGACCGAGATCGGCGGCGAGGTGATCGGCTGGACCGCGGCCGACTGGAAGGAGTGGGGCGCGACCAAGCTCGGCGCGATCGGACGACCGCACGCCGGGATCGGTGTACGCGTCCGTCGCGACGACGGTCTGCTCGCGGCGTCGGACGAGTCCGGCGAGCTCGAGCTGCGCGGGCGGTCGGCGCTCGACGCCGACGATCCCGCTCTGGCCGGGCGCGTCACCGACGACGGCTGGCTGCGCAGCGGCGACCTCGGTCGCATCGACCCCGCCGGCTTCGTCTGGATCGAAGGCCGGGTGAGCTCGATGATCAACCGCGGCGGCCTCAAGGTGTTCCCCGACGAGGTGGAGGAGGTCCTGCGATCGGGTGCCGGCGTCGCCGACGTCGCCGTCGTCGGGGTCCCCGACGACCGGTTGGGCGAGGTCCCGTGGGCGTTCGTCGTCGCCGACGACGTGTCGTTCGATGGCGACGACCTCCTGGCGCAGGCTCGCGCGCGCCTGGCGGCGTACAAGGTGCCGGCGGGCTGGACCCTCGTGGGGGAGCTGCCGCGCAACGAGATGGGCAAGGTGCTGCGCCACGAGCTCGTGCCGCTGGCCACCCCCGATGCGGGAGCACCGACGATCTCGTAGGTTCGTGCCGATGCGGATGCTCCTCGCGTCGGTGTCGTTGTCCGCCGTGCCCGGCGTGTTCGCCGAGTGGGGCGCACCGCGCCGCGTGGCGTTCGTGCCGACCGCGGCCGACGAGCTCCCCGAGCGCGACGCGATGATGCGATCGATGGTGCGAGCGTTCACCGACCTCGGATGCGAGGTCGACGTCGTCGACCTCGACGAGTCCGCCGACCCCGCATCGGTGTGCGCGCGACTCGCGGCGGCCGAGGTGATCGCCGTCGGCGGGGGAGACCCCTATCGCCTGGCGGCGCGAGTGCGCGCGACCGGCGCGTCTTCGGTCATCGCCGATGCGGTGACGCGAGGTGTCCCGTACGTCGGGCTCAGCGCGGGCGCGATGCTCGTCGGGCCGACGCTGGAACCGCTCCGGTTCACGAGTCCGTTCCCCGCGCCCGACCCGCCGCCGTGCGCACTCGGGCTGTTCGCGCGGCTGGTGCTCCCCCACGACGATCGCCCCGGCCGCCGCGCCCACCACGACGCGGCGCGCGCTGCCCATCCCGATGTGCCGATGGTCGCGCTGCGCGACGACGAGGCGCTCGTGGTGCACGACCGTCACCTCGAGGTGCGCGCCGGCAAGGACGCGCGCGATCCCGACGTCGCCGGTGTGGTGTTGCGCGACGGTGCGATCACCGACGCGCCCGAGATCGCCGCGGTCTTCACCGCCGCCGCTCGCGCCGCGTGGTCCGACTTCCTGGGGGAGGAACGCCTCGCCGCGTTCGAGTCGCCGGCGGCGCAGTGGGAGCAACGGATCGCCGATCTCACAGCACCGGCTCGCCTGCGGGTGGCGATCGATGATCAGGGCGTCGTCGGGTTCGCGTGGATCGGACCGGCCCCCGATCTCGACGTGGCGCCCGGTACCGGACAGCTCGATCTCTTCTACACGCACCCTCGGTGCTGGGGTACGGGGATCGGGCGGTCCCTGCACCGGTGGGCGCTCAGCGCCCTCGCGAGCGCGGGCTTCGCACGCGCGGTGCTGTGGACCGAAGCACGCAACGAACGGCCGCTCCGGATCTACGTCGCGGCGGGTTGGACGCTCGACGGCGCAGTGCGCGAGCGCGAGTTCCTCGGCGTCGGGATCCGCGAGCTCCGACACCAGCGCGTCGTGGAGGCGTGATGAGCGACTCCCCGATCGACATCCACGACGCCGGGGCGGTCGCGACGGCCGTCGCGGGCTGGCTGGCGCAGCGATTCGACGACACCGTCGCGCTCGCCGACACGCCGTCGACCGCCGGTGACGGCCTCGACAACGTGATCCACTTCGCGCGGTTCACCGGCGGACGTCTCCCCGACGCGTGGCGCGGGCCACTGGTGTTGCGCATCCACCGGTATCCCGACCGGCTGGCCCTCGCCCAGCGAGAGGCCGCGGTGCAGGGCTGGTGCGCCGACCTCGGGTACCCCGCGCCCCGGATGGTGCACGTGTTCGGACCGGGCGAGCTGTGCCACCTCCCGCTGCAGGTGATGGAGCGCGCGCCCGGGGTCACGATGATCGACGCGCTGAAGCGATCGCCCTGGCGCGCGCCCATGCTGGTCCGGCGGCTCGCCGCGCTGCACGTGCAGCTCCACGAGCTCCCGGTCGATCACTGGCCCGATCCCGACGCGCCGCTCCTCGCCGATCGCCGCCTGCGCTCCGTTCGCACCTGGGTCGACGCGCTCGACGATCCGGATCTGCGCGCCGCGCTCAGGCGAGCGGAGCCGGTTGCGCTCGAGCTCGACCGCGCGCCGCGAGTCGCGAACCACGGCGACTTCCACCCGCTCAACGTGCTGGTCGACGGCGATCGCGTCGCGGTCATCGACTGGACCGACGCCGCACTCGGCGACCGCCACGGTGACGTCGCGCGCACGGCGCTGCTGTTCCGCGCCGCCGCGCTCGCCGCCGACAACCGGCTCGAGCGCATCGCGCTCGCGCGCGTCGGGCCCGTCCTCGGACGCATGTACCTGCGCGCCTACCAGCGCTCCGCTCCGCTCGACGCGACGCGTCTGCGGCGGTGGGAGGCGTTGCACGCGCTGCACGGCTGGGCGCAGATCCGTTCGCTGCACGCCGGGGCGTTCGACGAGGGCGGCGCCCGAGCCGACGTCCCCGAGGCGATGGCCGACTGGCTCGCGCAGCGCTTCGCGCGCGCGATGGCGGACTAGGCGGACGCGTCGGCCACCGTCGCCGGTGTCGCGTGGGCCGCCGCGGCCGCGCGCAGGAACTCCCGGACCTCGTCGGTGTCGACGGTGCGACGCAGTGGCGGGACCCCGGCGAGCAGGGCGTGACGGTACGAGCGGGTCGCGAGGCGGGAGTCGAGCACCGCGACCACGCCCCGATCGGCGCGTTGACGGATCAGCCGCCCGACGCCCTGCGCGAGGACGAGCGCGGCTTCGGGGACGTCGACCTCGGCGAACGGATCGCCCCCGGCGGCCGCGACGCGGTCCTTGCGGGCACGGGCGAGCGGATCGGCGGGCGTCGTGAACGGCAGGCGATCGAGCACCACGAGGATGCACGCGCCGCCGGGGACGTCGACGCCTTCGAAGAACGAGCGCGTACCGACGAGCACCGAGTGCTCGTCGTCCCGGAAGCGCTCGACGAGACGCGCGTTCGCGGCGTCACCTTGGGCGAGCACGGTCTCGTCGGTCGCGTCGCGCAGCAACGCGGAGAAGTGCCGCACCTTCGCGGTCGAGGTGCAGAGCACGAGTGTGCGCCCGCCGGCGGCCACCACGAGATCGAGCAGTCGGGCGCCCGCCGCGGCGACCCAGTCGTCGTCGGCCGCGGTGGGCGGTGGCAGGTCCTTCGCGACGTAGAGCAGCCCCTGGGCGCGCCAGTCGAACGGCGAGTCGACCGCGATCGCCTGGTAGCCGGGACCCGGACGGGTGCCGGGCGGCGCGCCGTCATCGTCGACGTGATCGTCGGCGTGCGCCTCGGTGACGAGCGGCCCGCCGGGGACCAGGCCGAGCGAACGGGCCAGCGCGGCGAACGGGGGCGCGCCCCCGAGCGTGGCCGACAGCGCGACGACCGGATGACGCCCGAACAGCGTCGCCGCGAGCTGCGCAGCGACGGTGACCGGCGCGAGCCGGAGGCGGGGCAGGCGGCCACGCTCCACCCACACGACATCGTCAGGGCCGGGATCGGCGAGGCGGCGCACCGTGCGCAGTCGGGCTTCCGCGGCTTGGTCGGCGCGCCGAGCCGAGTCGTCGTCGGCGTCGCGCAGCTGGGCGCGCGCGGCGGCGAGCTGCTCCGCGACGTTCGTCAGCGCGCCCGTGATCTCGTCGTCGCCTGCGTCGATGCGCCCGTCGCGTGCCTCGACCACCGCGGTGAGCGCGTGCGCGGCGCGTTCGAGACCTTCGACGCGCGGAGCATCGACGCCGGCGTGCGCGAGCTGGCGGGCAAGGGGTCCGAGCCCCGCGGTGGCGAGCTCGGCGCCGAACGCGGTGGTCGCGCGGGCTGCGAACGCGTGCGCCTCGTCGAGCACCACGAGGTCGTGGTCGGGGAGGAGCTGTCCGCCGGTCTGGAGGTGCACGCAGTAGAGCGAGTGGTTGACGACGAGCACCTGCACGTCGAACGCGCGCTCCCGGGCCCGTTCGGCGAAGCACTGCTCGCCGTGGGTGCAACGCAGTCGGCCCGGGCACTCGTCGGAGCCGCAGCTCGCGGCGCGCCACGTGGCGTCGGAGACGTCGTGGCCGAGCTCGGAGCGGTCGCCACTCGTCGACACGTCGGCGAACGCCTCGATCGCGCCCAGCTCGGTGTCGAAGTCGGGGCCGACGCGCTCGTGGAACAGCGCCTCGGGTCGCCGCGCCGCGCGCAGCTTTGCCCAGCACACGTAGTTGCTGCGGCCCTTCAGGCGCGCGTACGTGCACGCAACGCCGGCGTGGCGCGCGACGTCGGGGAGGTCCTTGCCGACGAGTTGGTCCTGCAGCGCGATCGTGGCCGTGCTCACGACGACGCGCAGGCCCGACGCGACGGCCGGCGCGAGGTACGCGAGGCTCTTGCCCGCGCCGGTCGGCGCCTGCGCGACGAGGTGGTGCCCGCCTTCGATCGCCTTCGCGACGGCACGGGTCAGGTCGCGCTGGCCGGAGCGCTCCTCGCCCCCGAGCGCGGCGACGATGTCGTCGAGGACCACCATCGGATCGCGTCGCCACCCCGAGAACGCCGGCATCGGAGGCTCAGGATCCGTCGCGTGGGTGCGTCTGCATGCCCCGGCATTGTGGCAGTCGGTGCGATCGGCGGGACTTCCGTCCCGCCGAGGGTCACGCGTCTTCTTCGATCTCCTGCAGGAGCGCGCGCAGCGCGTCGCGTGCCGAGACCATGCCGAAGTGCACCTCGCCCTCCACCACGGGGAGGTGACGCACCTCAGCATCGAGCATCGCGTGGATCGCGTCGTGCAGCTCGTCGTTCGGTGCGACCGTGAGGAGCTCCTCGGCCATGATCTCGGACGCCTTCGTGCGGCTTGGGCTCGCGCCGTCGGCGAGCGCGCGCACGATGTCGCGTTCGGACACGAGCCCGATCGCGTGACCCTTGGGACCGCGCACGAGCGCGGCGCCGATGGCTTCCTCGCTGAGTGTCTCGGCAACTCGGCGCAGTGTGTCGTCCGCGTGCACGTAGACGGCGGGCCGCGCCACGAGTGACCGCACTCGGTGACGACCGTCGAGATCCACGGGTCCTCCTCGATCAGGGGTGATGGGACGAGCGTCCCTCCTCGGGTGTGCGCAAGGTAGTGACTTCCGGCCCGACCTGTGTGGGAAGGTGACGCCGTGCGGTATCCGCTCCTGTTCACCCCGATGCGCATCGGACCGGTCGAGTCGCGCAACCGGATCGTGATGGGCGCGCACTTCACCATGTACTCGGAGCCGAACGCGACCTACGGCGAACCCGGCTTCTACGGCGAGCGCTACGGCCGGTACCTCGCCGAAGCGGCGGCGGGCGGGACTGGAGTGATCGTCGCGGGCCAGGCCCAGGTCCACCCCACGACGGCGTACCAGATGCACAACAACGCAGCCGCGTGGGATCCCGCGAGCGTCGCCCACTTCCGCCGGGTGACCGAGCCGGTCCATGCCCACGGGGCGCTCGCGTTCCTGCAGCTCGCGCACAACGGCGGCGTGAACCACGGCACGTGGTCGCGACTCCCGGTGTGGGCGGCGTCCGACGTGGCGAACCACATGGAGGCTCCGACGCCGATCGAGCCGCACCAGATGCGGGAGGTCGTCGAGCACTTCGCCCGCTCCGCACGCCACGCCGCCGACGGCGGCTTCGACGGCATCGAGGTGCACGCCGCCCACGGCTACCTCCTGCACGAGTTCTTCTCGCCCAAGCACAACCGGCGGCGCGACGAGTACGGCGGGTCGCTCGACAACCGGATGCGGTTCGCGCGCGAGGTGCTCGCCGCGGTGCGCGACGCGGTCGGTCCGGAAGTTGCCGTCGGTGTGCGGTTGGTCGCCGACGAGGAGACACGCGACGGCTCGGGTCTCGGTCCCGACGACTGCGCAGAGATCGCGTGCCGCCTCGCCGCCGACGGACTCGTCGACTACGTGAACGCGAGCGTCGGCACGTCGGGCGTCGGGATGGTGCGACCGATGCACGTCCCGCATCTCGTCGGGGTTCCGGCGACCGCGGTGATGGCGCGCGCGATGCGCGCACGCGCGCCGCACGTCCCGGTGCTGGCCGTGCACCGGATCCTCACACCGGACGAAGCCGAAGGGATCCTCGCGAACGGCGACGCCGACGGCGTCACGCTCGCGCGCGCGCTGATCGCCGATCCCGAGTGGGCGGCCAAGGCGCGCGACGACCGAGCCGACGAGATCCGGCGTTGCACCGGCTGCAACCAAGGGTGCTACGGCAACCTCACGCAGGGCTATCCGATCACCTGCGTCACGAACCCCGGCGTCGGTCGCGAGTCCGCGCTCGGTCGCGGCACGCTCACTCGGGCTCCCGCTCCGCGACGCGTGGTCGTCGTGGGCGGCGGACCCGCCGGCCTCGAAGCCGCGTGGGTCGCCGCGGCACGGGGGCACTCCGTGGTGCTGCTCGAACGCTCGCACGAGCTCGGGGGGCGCATCCGACTCGCGCAGCGCCTGCCCGGGCGAGCCGAGCTGACCGACTTCGCTGACTGGCGCATCGGCGAGTGCGCGCGCCGCGGGGTGGAGGTGCACCTGCGCACGGACGCAACGGTCGAGTCGATCCTGGCGTTCGCACCCGACGCGGTGCTCGTCGCGACGGGCGGGAACGCGTCGATCGACGCTCCGGCGAAGTCGCACCCGTTCCCGCTCGCGGGTGGCGATCAACCCTGGGTGATCGACCACGAGCGCGCGATCGCAGCTCCGGAGTCGCTGGGCGCGCGCGTGGTCGTGCTCGACGCGGTCGGCGACATCGCCGCGCTCG
>DASUMP010000278.1:0-5265 GCA_036277635.1 Acidimicrobiia bacterium
CCGGCGGTGCAGAACGCGGTGGTCGACGCGCTCGCGCACCTCGGCGTCCTCCACATCGACATGCCGTGCACGTCCGAGCGCGTGTGGCAGGCGATCCGCGCCCACACCTAGCGCGGCGGCTCGAACAGGTCGTAGGGGAACCGCGCGAGCGTCGCGCGGATCGTCGCGACCTGCGCCGGGTCGAGCTGGTCGCGCCACTTCTCGCTGAGCGTCGAGGCGACGCGCTGGGTCGCCCACCCGTGTCCGGGCCGGTCCGACGCAGCGACGAACTGCTCCGCCGCGTCGCCCCACACGAGGCCGAGTCGAGCCGCGAGCTCGCGCAACACCGAGGCCGGCTCCACGCACGCCGCTTCGTGACTCACCACGATCCAGTCGGGATGGCGAGCGACGTGCTCGTGCAACGCACAGAGCAGCGTTCCGAGGTACGCGCTGTCGCGTTCGAGCGGCGGCGCGTCGTGACCGGGCAACGTCAGACCCCACCGCCGGTGCGCCTCCGCCACGACCGCGTGGTGTCCGGACGGCGCGGTGTTCGGGAAGCCGAGCTCCAACCACGACGCCATGACGTTCAGCGGGTTGCGGTGCGTCACGACGACCCGAGGCGCGAAGCGATCGACGATCCAGTCGGCGGCGAGCGCGGCGTGCACCGACTTCACGACGACCGCGGCCGGTGGCGGCGCCGGCGCGACGCGCGGACGGGCGAGGCGACACACCACCTGAATGCGCACGCTCGTTCCGCGACCCTCGCGGGCGCGTCGGCGCTCCTCGGGGGTCGTGCGCGCGAACAGGGCGCGAGCGAGTCGGTCGGCTCGCGTCCCGGCCGGCGCGCCGCCGGAGAAGGCGCCCGCCCACAGCCGCGCGTAGTCGGCGGCGTCGGCACCCGGTTCCAGGACGGGATGGTGCGCGAGCGCGCGCTTGGCCCGGAACGCGAACGGGTCCTCGACGCCGTCGGGCTCGTGGACGTACGCGGTCGCGTCGGCATGTCCGAGCGCTTCGCCGATCCACGTCGTCGCGGTCCGGGGCGCTCCCAGCACGAGCACTCGTTGCATCGACGGGCACGCTACGGCCCGATCGGGACCACCGCCGGTCCCGCCGGTGTGGTAGTGGTGTCGCGATGAGCGACGACCACGTGCACCGGCTGCGAGCCGTCCCGATGTTCTCGGAGCTGCCCGACGACGCGCTCGCCCGCGTCGTCGACTGCGCGACCGAGGTAGAGATCGAAGCCGGGCACGTCTTGATCCAGCCCGGCCAGGAAGGTGCGGGCATGTTCGTGCTGCTCGACGGGACGGCGGCCGTCGAGCTGCCGGGCAGCACCCTCGAGTGCGGGCCGGGCGAGTTCCTGGGCGAGCTGTCGATGCTCGTGCCCGGCGTGCTCCACACGGCGCGCGTCCGGGCGACCACGTCGGTGCGGTGCCTCGCGATCAGCCGCGCCGACTTCGAGCGGCTGCTCGCCGAGGAGCCCCGGGTCGCCGTCGGGATGCTGCCGGTGCTCGCCCGTCGTCTCGCCGAGACCGACCGGCTGCTCGGGAAAAGCTGAGGTCAGCGCGACGGGCCGAGGTCGACCGGTCGCGCCACGCTCGCGAAGAAGTCGTTGCCCTTGTCGTCGACGACGACGAACGCCGGGAAGTCGCGCACCGCGATGAGCCACACGGCTTCCATCCCCAGCTCGGGGTACTCGAGCACGTCGACGCTGGTGATGCAGTCCTGGGCGAGTCGCGCCGCCGGTCCGCCGATCGATCCGAGGTAGAAGCCGCCGTGACGCTTGCACGCGTCGGTCACGGCCTGCGACCGGTTGCCCTTCGCGAGCATCACGAAGCTGCCACCACGCGACTGGAACAGGTCGACGTAGCCGTCCATGCGGCCGGCGGTGGTCGGACCGAACGAACCGCTCGCGTACCCCACCGGCGTCTTCGCAGGCCCGGCGTAGTACACCGCGTGATCGCGCAGGTAGCTCGGCATCTCCTCGCCGCGGTCGAGTCGCTCCTTGATGCGCGCGTGGGCGATGTCGCGCGCCACGACCATCGGACCGCTCAGCGACAAGCGCGTCTTCACCGGGTAGCGGCTGAGCTCGGCGCGGATCTCGTCCATCGGCCGCTCGAGATCGATGTGCACGACCTCGTCGCCGAGCTCGTCGGCGGTGACCTCGGGGAGGAAGCGCGCCGGATCGGTCTCGAGCTGCTCCAAGAAGACGCCGTCGGCGGTGATGCGGCCCTTGGCCTGACGGTCGGCCGAGCACGACACCGCGAGCGCCACCGGGCAGCTCGCGCCGTGGCGGGGCAAGCGGATCACGCGCACGTCGTGGCAGAAGTACTTGCCGCCGAACTGCGCGCCGATCCCCGTCGCCTGGCTGATGCGCAGGATCTCGGCTTCGAGCTCGACGTCGCGAAAGCCGCGGCCGAGCTCGTTGCCGGTCGTCGGCAGCGTGTCGAGGGCGCGCGCGCTCGCCAGCTTCGCGGTCTTCAACGCCAGCTCGGCCGACGTGCCGCCCACCACGACGGCGAGGTGGTACGGCGGGCACGCCGCGGTGCCGAGCGTGCGGATCTTCTCGTCGATCCAGCGCGCGAACGACTCGGGGTTCAGCAGCGCCTTCGTCTCCTGGAACAGCAAGCTCTTGTTCGCCGACCCGCCGCCCTTGGCGATGAACAGCAAGTCGTACTCGTCGCCGGCCGTCGAGTGGATCTCGATCTCGGCGGGCAGGTTGGTCCCGGTGTTGCGCTCGTCCCACATCGTGAGCGGCGCCATCTGCGAGTAGCGCAGGTTGTCGTGCTGGTACGTCTCGAAGATCCCACGCGCGATCGCTTCGTCGTCGTGACCGCCGGTCAGGACGCGTTCGCCCTTCTCCCCCTTCACGATCGCGGTGCCCGTGTCCTGACAGCCCGGGAGCACGCCGCCCGCCGCGATCGCCGCGTTCTTGAGGAGGTCGAGGGCGACGAAGCGATCGTTCGCCGACGCCTCGGGGTCGTCGACGATCGCCCGCAGCTGGGCGAGGTGACCGGGCCGCAAGAAGTGCGCGATGTCGTGCATGGCGACGCGGCTCAGCATCGTCAGCGTCTCGGGCTCGACCCGGAGGAACCGCTCGCTCCCGACCGTGAACGTGGACACGCCGTCGGTGCCGAGCGACCGGTACGGCGTCTCGTCGGCGCCGACGGGCAGCAGCTCCTGGTACTCGAAGTCGGTCATCCCACCAGTCCTCGTCGCGTCGCCCGACCGCGCTGCAGTCTCGCGCCGCTCCGGCGCGCTCACGAGATCGGGCGCAGCACCACCGAGCCGCCGGAGCCGTCGATCTCGTAGAGCACCAGCTCGTTGCGACCGACCCGGAGCAGCGACTCGGGGACGAGGAACCACACGTTGGGGTCGCTCGTGTTCTCGTGCGTGTTCGACCACGCCGCGACCCGGCCGTTGACCGCGAGCGCGATCGGGTGGATGCCCGTCGTGTCGACGAAGCCGCGGACGTACACGGGCGCGCGCCCGGCGTCGGGGTCGTAGTCGGGGGCGCGGTCGTGGAGCCGCGCCGCGAGCTCCGACGGCGGGCCGACCGTGAACGAGGCGACGTCGCGTCCCACCAGCGCGCCATGGGCGCCGTGCCGGAACACGCGCAGCGGGTCGTCGGGGCCGACCGGCCGCGCCACCGCGGGCGCTTCCTCCAACAGCGCGGCGTACCAGGTCGACGCGTCGAGCACCGCGCTGCCGTCGCGGTCGGCTTCGACGTCGTCGAGATCGTGGAGGAACACGCGCTTCTCCGAGCCGGGCCGCAGGTCGTCGCCCGCGAGCGACACACCGTCGACGTCCCACGGCAGCTCGGTGCCGAGCAGGTCGGCGATCGTCGGGAGGATGTCGATCGCTTCGGCGTTGCGCTCGTCGATCCGACCGACGGTCTGGCCCGGCGCCTTCACGAACAGCGGCGTGTACGCGATGTCGCCGCGCGTCTCGGGGACCATGGCGCGCAGCGGGTGCGCGGTGCGGAACGACACCCCGTGGTCGGCGGTGACCACGACGAGCGCGTCGTCGTAGGTGCCGAGCGAACGGAGCCGTTCGAGCATCTCGCCGAGCAGCTGGTCGGTGAGCTGCAGCTGGAGGATGTGGCGCGCCTTGGCGATCGCGACCGCGTCGTCGTCCTGCCAAAGGGTGAACACGGTGCCGTCGTAGTGCGCGTCGTACGCGCGCCCCGACGGCAGGAGCTCCCACGCCTGGTGGGGCAACAGCACGTGCGCGAAGTCGAGCCGCGGACCCGGTTCGGTCGCGACGTCGGCGACGAACTCGCGGGCGAGGTCGAGCCGCTTCGTCGTGAGCACGCTCTCGTCGATGTCGAACGGTGCCGCGACCGCCGCGCCGTCGTCGGGCGCTCGATCGAACCGGTCGAACCACACGTCGCGACTCCGCTCGAGGAGGGCGCGCAGTCCACCACCCCCCGCTCGTGCGCACAGGTCGGTCGGGCACACCGCGGAGATCGGTTCCTGTACATGCATCGTGTACGTGCCCCCGAGCAGCGTGAAGATGCTCTCCGGGTACGAGGTCGCCACCGGGACGCGATCGGCGTCGGGCCGGCGACCGGTCATGATCGCCGGGACCGCCACCCGCGTCGTCGTCGCCACGGTCGTGTGGTTCCGGTACCACGTGGAGCCCTCGGCGAGCGCGGCGAAGTTCGGGAACAGGCTCGCGTCGATCGCGCCCGACTCGTCGAGCAACGATGCCGTCGGCAGCTCGTCGAAGACGACGAACAACACCGGCGCCGTCGCGTCGGTCGTCTCGACCGACGCGGCACCGCTGCTGCGCACGAGGTCGCCCGACGGACTCGCGAAGAAGAACAGCCCCACGAAGAGCAACGGCGCAACGATCGCGTACGTGAGGAAGAGCCCCATCGCGGCGAGCCGTCGTTGTGCGACGGCGGCGAGCGTCGCGGTGAGCGTCGCGACGACGAGGATCGTCTCCCGGGCGAGGTCGGTGCTGCGCACGAGCACCTGCACGACGAACACGCCGGCGAGCGCGCCGATCACCACCGAGTGGACGAACGACCGAGCGCGCCCGCCGAGGAGGCGGGTGCACACCGACGCGCCCCAGATCACGACCGCCGGTCCGACGACCCACGCGGCCACGAACGCCACGATCTCGGTGCGGCTGACCGCGGCGCCGAGCAGGGTCTCGGGCGCGTCGCCGAAGACGTCGAGGATCGGCTGCGCGAACACGAACGCACCGACCGCGAGCACCTGCGCGAAGTAGCGCGACTCCTCGGCGACGATGCCGAGCCGGTTTCCCGACACGTTCCCGGCT
>DASUMP010000279.1:0-3545 GCA_036277635.1 Acidimicrobiia bacterium
GGGAGCAGCGGGTCGCGCCGGAGGTGCTGGAGCGCGCGGGCGCCGCTCACGAACGCCGCCGGCAGATCGTCGTCGGCGATCGGACCCGGCGAGTGGCGATCGAGGTCGTCGAGCAGGCGACGCGCGGTCGTGGCCCAGTCCGAGGGTGCGAAGAGCCGCTCCGCCAACGCGCGTGGATCGTCGTCGGGGCGCGCCGTCCACCGGGTGCACTGCTCGGCGACGAGCGCGGACCGTTCGGCGTCGGCGGCGGCCTCGTCGAGGTTGGCCGGTCGGGTCCAGACGCCGTCGCGGAGCGGGGCGTAGCGCAGGCTGCGCATCGCGTCACGCAGGTCGCTGCGTTCGGACGCGCTGCGGGCGCCCGCGCGCGCGATCGCCACGGTCCAATCCCCGTCCCACGGCCGCACCTTCGGTGCGACGCTGAAGTCGTGCTCGCGCTGGCGGCCGCGGATCCGGCCGACGAGCTCGTAGGCGCCGTCGTCGGCGACCAGCTCCCCGCGCTCCACCATCCGGCTGAGGGCGACCCGTGCGGTGCCCTCCTGCACCCCGAAGCGCCCGCACCAGCGCACGAGGTCGGCGCCGGCCATACGGGGCCGCTCCATGCCGAGGAGGAGGCTGAGCACCAAGGAGCGCGGGGTCCACCGCTCGGTCGGACGATCCGATCCGTTACGTTCTTTCGACATCTGTCGGTGGAGTGTAATATGGCGGCGTGGCGACGACGATGGTCCCCGAGCCGACGCTCCTCCCTCCCCCGGTGCCGACCGAGCGGATCACCGCGACCGGGCGACCGGCGCCGGGCTACCGGGAGCGGCTCCGGAGGATCCCGTCGGTGCGCAACGGCCTCGCCGTCGTCTCCGTGTACGCGCAGACCGTCGCCGTCGTGGTCGTGGCGGTCCGCCTCGACCACCCTGTCGTCTGGGTCGCGGCATTCGTCCTGATGGGGCGGGCCCACGCCCAGTTCGCCGCGCTGATGCACGAAGCCGCGCACCGCCTGCTCTTCCGGAACCGCCGCCTCAACGACTGGGTGGGCCGCTGGCTCCTCGGCTTCCCGAGCTTCACTCCGATCGACGTGTACCGGCGCGGGCACATGGCCCACCACCGCCAGGAGTTCGGGCCCGACGAGCCCGACATCCCGCTCTACCGCGGCTATCCGATCAGCCGGGCGTCGTTCCGGCGCAAGCTGGTGCGCGACGCCACCGGGCAGACCGGCTGGAAGCTGTTCCGCGGCCTGCTGCGGGGCGTGCGTGCCGACGACGCCGCCATCCGCTCCCAGGCCCGTTCGATCGTTGCCGCCCAGGTCGTGCTCGCCGCGCTGTTCGCCGTCGCCGGCCACCCGTGGCTGTACCTGTTCCTCTGGTTCGGCCCGTACCTCACCGTGTGGCGGGTGATCAACCGCCTCCGCTCCGTCGCGGAGCACGGCGGGATGCGCGAGTCGAAGGATCGGCGCGAGACCACCCACTCGGTCCGCCAGTCGGCGATCGCCCGCTTCTTCCTCGTCCCGAACCACATCGGCTGGCACCTGGCCCACCACGTGGACTCAGGCGTCCCGATGAGCCGGCTTCCGGAGTACCACCGTGAGCTGGTGCGCGCGGGGTACGTTCCCGACGGCCTCGAGTACCCCTCGTACGTCGCCCTGTGGCGCCGCCTCGCTTCCCGACCCGACGCCGCCTGAGCCGCGCGGGCGGTCCGCGGCGGTCGCGCCGGATGCGGCATCATGGGGGGACCATTCCCGGGCAGGTGACCACGTGCCGAGAAAAGGACGAGCGCGCCGGTTCCGTGAGGCGCGCAAGCTCAAGCAGGGCTTCGACGACGGGCTCTTCTCCGAAGGGTCCGGCACCCTCGCGGACGTGACCGACGACGCCCTCGACGACGAAGACGACGACGACGACGACTTCGACGACGAAGACGACGACGAGGACGACTGGGACCCCGACCGTTCTCTCTGAGCCCCCGACGGCTCAGGCGCCGCGGGGATCCGGGGCGTCGGGATCGAGCTCGTAGGCCTTGATCGCCTGCTCCACCACCGCCGCTTCCACCTGCCCGTGCTGCGCGAGGGCGTCGAGGGTGGCCACGACGAGGTGCTGGGCGTCGACCTCGAAGTGGCGCCGCAGGGCCTCCCGGGTGTCGGAGAACCCGTAGCCGTCGGTGCCGAGCACCACGAACGGCTGGGGCACGAACCGGGCGATGCCGTCGGGGACCGCCTTCACGAAGTCGGTGACCGCCACGATCGGCCCCTCCGAGCCGGCGAGCTGCTCGGTGACGTACGGGGTGCGCGGCGCTTCACGCGGGTGCAGCCGGTTCCACCGCTCGGCGCTCAGCGCGTCGTCGCGCAGCTGCTTCCAGCCCGGGACGCTCCACACGTCGGCGGCGACGTCGTGCTCGTCGGCGAGCAGTACCTGGGCCTCGACCGCGAGGCGCACCATCGTGCCGCTCGCGAGGATCTGGGCGCGGTGCGTGCGGACTTCGGGCGCGGCGCGGTAGCGGTAGAGGCCGCGCACGATGCCGTCCTCGACGCCGTCGGGCATCGGTGGCTGCACCATGTTCTCGTTGTACAAGGTGACGTAGTAGAAGCAGTCCTCCGGGTCGGGGCCGTACATCCGCTCGAGCCCGTCGCGCACGATGACGCCCACCTCGTACGCGAACGCCGGGTCGTAGGCCCGACAGCTCGGGTAGGCGTGCGCGTACGAGTAGGTCTGCCCGTCGGTGTGCTGCAGGCCCTCGCCGGTGAGCGTGGTGCGGCCCGCAGTCGCGCCCATCAGGAAGCCGCGCCCGAGCTGGTCGCCGAACGCCCAGATCAGGTCGCCGACCCGCTGGAATCCGAACATCGAGTAGAAGACGAAGAAGGGGACCATCGGCTGGCCCCACGTGGCATACGCGGTGCCCGCCGCGGTCGTCGACGCCATCGCGCCCGCCTCGGTGATCCCTTCCATCAGGATCCGCCCGTCGCGCGCTTCGCGGTACGACAGGAGCAGCGCGGCGTCGACCGGCTCGTAGGTCTGCCCGAGCGGCGAGTAGATCTTCGCGTCGGCGAACAGCGCGTCGATGCCGAACGTGCGCGCCTCGTCGGGGATGATCGGCACGATCCGGTGACCCCACTCCGGTTCCTTCATCAACACCTTGAGCAACCGGGTGAACGCGCTCGTGGTCGACGCCTGCACCTTGTCGCCGGTCCCGGTGGTGAGCACGTCGATGACGTTCGGGCGCGGCGAGATCACCGCCTTCGATCGATCGACTCGTTCGGGCACGAAGCCGTCGAGGGCACGCCGGCGCTCGAGCAGGTACGCCACTTCGGGCGAGTCGGCGCCCGGATGGAAGTACGGCGGCAGGTCGTCGGCTTCGAGGTCGGCATCCGCGATGTCGAGGTGCAAGCGGTCGCGCAGCTTCTTCAGCTGATCGGCGGTCATCTTCTTGATCTGGTGCGTGGCGTTGCGCGCCTCGATCTCGGCACCGAGCGTCCAGCCCTTCACGGTCTTGGCGAGGATGACCGTGGGGGCACCTTCGTGCTCGACCGCGGTCTTGTAGGCGGCGTAGAGCTTGCGGTAGTCGTG
>DASUMP010000280.1:0-4566 GCA_036277635.1 Acidimicrobiia bacterium
GAGGCGAGAGGGGTCCAGGCATGAGCGCCGCCGCGACTGGCCACGGGACGCACCCGCTCTACCGGGAGGTGAAGCTCCTCCTCCAGGTCGCGATGGGCGTGTTCGTGTGGACTGTGGGAATCGGCATCCTCAACGGCACCGACCTCGTCGACTTCGACCGCAAGGTCGTCCTCTCGCACGTGCACGCCGGCACGCTCGGGTGGATCACCACGAGCGTGTTCGCCGCGTCGCTGTGGTTGTTCGGCCGCGGCGCCGACGCCGGCGAGGTGCGCGTCGCGCGCTGGCTCACATGGGCGGCGGTGGTGGTGCTACCGGTCTTCGCGTTCGCGTTCGCGTTCACCTACGACAACCCGCGCGCGATCCTCGGCACGCTCGCCCTCGTGGTGATCGTCGGCGTGTTCGCCTGGCTCGTCGCGCGCGCCCGGCGCGTCGAGCTCAGCACGGTCCACCTCGGCTTCCTCGCCGCGGTCGCCACGTCGGTGGTCGGCGGCGTGATCGGGGTGCTGCTCGCCACCGAGATCGCGACCGGCCGCAACGTGGTCACTGACGGCGGCAGCGACGCGCACCCCGGCACGATGGTCATCGGGTTCCTGATCCCCGTCGGGATGGCGCTCGCCGAGTGGGGACTGCGCGGCACCGACCTCGGACGCGCGGGACGGCTCGGCACCGCGCAGATGGCGCTGCCGTTCACAGGCGGCCTGCTGCTCATGATCGGCTTGCTGCTCGACATCGACGCATTGCCGCCGCTCGCCGCACTGATCGAGCTGGTCGGCGTCGTCATCTTCTTCAAGCGGCTGTGGGCACCGCTGCGCGCGGTCGACTGGAGCGCCCGCACTCCCGCCCGCTACGCGGCGGCGTCGGCGATCGCGGTCTTCGTGAACATCGTGTTCATCAACTACCTCGCCGGCGCGAACGAAGGCGACTTCGACCTCGTGGCCGACCACCAGCTCCTCGCGCTCGACCACACGATGTTCATCGGCGTGCTCACCAACGCGATCTTCGCCATGCTGCTCGTCGCGACCGCGAACCGCTCCCGCTGGCCCCGCCTCGACGACATCGTGTTCGTCGGCATGAACGTGGCGCTGTTCGGCTTCGTCGTCGCCCTCCTCGCCGAGTCGACCTGGCTCATGCGCGTCGCCACCCCGGTGCTCGGCCTGTGCATCCTCGCCGGCCTCCTCGACCGCACCCTCGTGCTGTTCGCCGGCTCGGAGCCCGCACACCCCCTCGATCCCGCCATCAGCTGAGGCGCCCGCTCCGACGACGCGCGACGCGCGCGGAGCCGCCTCACGCTCACGCGGGCGCGAGCAGCCCGTAGTGGCCGTCGTAGCGGCGGTAGAGCACGCGGCCGCGTCTCGTGCCCGCGTCGACGAAGAAGACGAACCGGGTGCCGTCGGCGTCGAGGTGCTGGATCGCCTCGTCGAGCGTCAGCACGGGCGCGGACCCGGGCACGACCTCGATCGGCTCCGCAGTCGGCCCGAGCGGTGTGTTCGAGGCATGCAGCCGGTGGAGCAGGTACGTCCCGTCGTCGCGACGTTGGATGACGGCGTCGTCGTCGGTCGCGAGGTCGCGGAACAGGTGGAAGTCGTAGTCGAGCTGATGCAGCTCGAACACGGCTTCGTCAGCGTCGAGCTCATGGGTCGTGTACGCCTTGTGCCGCACGACCTCGCGCTCGTCGGCCGGACGGTCGTAGCCCTCGGGGCGCTCCAACGGGAGATCGCCGTGGCGCCACTCCCCCGCGCCCGAGTGCATGCCGCGCAAGCGACGCGCCTCGCGGCGCTCCGCGCGCTGCTCGAGCCGGTGCCGGAGCCGGCGCTCGAGCAGGTCGGCGGCGGCACGCATGGTGTGGGCGGCCACGTGCGCCCGCACCCGATCGCCGTTCAGGTCGACCTGCACCTGCGCGAACGCGGGCCGCTCGCGCGCGGGGTCACGGGCGAGGTCCAGCTTCAGGCGCGCACCCCGCACCTGGTCCTCGACCGGACGCAACGCGGCGTGCAGGCGGTGCAGCGCGTAGGTGATGCTGGCGGCGTCGACGCCGACACGGGTCACCACCGTCAGCGGGTACGGCGACGGCACCCGCCCCTCGCGCAGCCACTCGGGATCCGACCGGGACACGACACGCTCGGCCATTGCGCAGCCTCCTGCCCGACCGCCTCCAGCGTGACCCGGTCGTCGGGCACGGCCCAGGGGCGAAGGTCAGCCGCCGACGGGGCCGACTCCGGCAGCACGACTCGCCACGACATCGCCACACTGGAGCCATGCCCTCCTTCGACGGCGCGCGCGACGAAGAGGTCGTGATCCCGTTCGAGGCGGTCGCCCTCGGCGGCCACCTGGTGATCCCCGCCGGCGCGCCGGGCGTCGTCGTGTTCGCGCACGGCAGCGGGAGCAGTCGCCACAGCCCCCGGAACCGCTTCGTCGCCGACGTGCTGCACGACGCGCGACTCGGGACGTTGCTCTTCGACCTCCTCACCACCGACGAGGAACGCGACCGCGCCAACGTGTTCGACATCGAGCTCCTCGCCCGACGCCTCGTCGGCGCGACCAAGTGGCTCCGCGCGCAACCCGAGGTCGGCGGGCTCCCGGTCGGCTACTTCGGCGCGAGCACCGGTGCCGCCGCCGCGCTCTGGGCGTCGACCGAGCCCGACACCGACGTCGCCGCGATCGTCTCCCGCGGCGGCCGCCCCGACCTCGCCGCCCCGCGCCTCGCCGCCGTCACCGCGCCCACGCTGCTCGTCGTCGGTGGGTTCGACCACGAGGTCCTCCGCCTCAATCGTGAGGCCGCCGCACAGCTGCGGGGTGAGCACCAGCTCGCGATCGTCCCCGGCGCCACCCACCTGTTCGCAGAGCCCGGCACCCTCGAAGCCGCGGCCGACCTCGCGCGCGACTGGTTCGTCGAGCACCTCCTGCGCGTCGACTGAGCCGCACCGCGGGTGCGACAGCGAGCCCGCTCAGGCAGACGCACGCGCCGCGTGCGCGTCCCCCACGGCCTGCTTGTAGAGCTTGTGCGACCACACCTGCAGGCCCAGCATCGCCTCGACGTACGCCCGCGTCTCGGGGACACCTCGGTGCGCCTCGAGCTGGAGGACCATCGCCCGGCCGTGCCGGTGCTGCACCTCGTCGCGCACGATGCCGCAGAGCACTCCGCGAGCTCGTCGGCCGACCGTGTCACCAGCGCGCGCTCGGCGACCGGGATCACCGGCCCCACGTCGAGGCCCGCCGGCTTCAGCCCGGTGAACGGAGCACCCTCACCGGCGCGGTGCACGCGCACCGCGGTCTCGAAGAACCAGCGGTCGGCGACCTCCTGCGCCTCAGGACCGGCGGTTCGGGCCTTGAGCGCGAGCTCGAAGACGTCGCACACCTCCGCCTCGCCGTCGGCGTGCACGTACGGCAGGATCAGCTCGACGTCGCCCGTCTCGAGCGCCCGCCGCGCGGCGCGCACGACGGGTCCGTCCAACGAATCACAGTGCGGAGGCATGACGCCACCTCCCGATCGCGAGTCAGGACCCCAACGGTCCCCCGCGACGGGCCCTCCGACGACGGGCGAAGGACCCGATTCACAGCGCAACCGTCAGGGCGACGCCTCGACCCCCAACGAGTGGCGGGCGACGGCGCGGTAGCCGTCGAGGCCGAACATGATGTGCTTGCGCGCGGTGTGGAGGTCGCGGAAGCAGCGCTGCACCACGTCACCGTTGCGGACGACGCCGGTGCCGGAGCAGCGGTACGCCACGTCGACCGCGTCGAGGGCCGCGCCGAGCGCGTGGTGCGCGGCGAGCGTGAGCCGCTCGTCGTCGTCGACACTCGTGCCGGACCCCGCGCGCACCGAGTCCCACGCGCGGCTGTGGGCGACGACGAACCGGTCGCGGTGAGCGGGCTCCTGCTCCCGTGACGGCGGGTCAGGCGAGGCCGGCGTCGCGGCCGACGAGGGCGGCTTCGGTGCGGCTCGTCACCTGCAGCTTCGTGAGGATCGTCGAGACGTAGTTGCGCACCGTCTTGTCGGTGAGGTCGAGCGTGCGCGCGATCGCGGCATTGTCGAGCCCGGCCGCGAGACGGGCGAGCACGTCGAGCTCGCGGGCGGTGAGGTGCGGGAACGCCGCGCGCGGATCGGGAGCGGGCGGGGCCGGGGCCAGGATCTGCGGCAGGCGGCGCGCCACGCCCGCGCCGAGCACCGCCTCCCCCGAGCGCGCGCTCTCGATCGCCCGCCGGATCTCCTCCCGGCGCGCCCCTTTGAGCAGGTAGCCGCGCGCACCGTTGCGGAGCGCGTCGACCACGCGCGCGTCGTCGTCGAACATCGTGAGGATCACGACCGCCACGTGCGGGACCGCATCGACGATGCGCCGGGTCGCCTCGATGCCGTCGAGGCCCGGCATGTGGAGGTCCATCAGCACCACGTCGGGTTGCAGCTCGACCGCGCGTTGCACCGCCTCTTCCCCGTCGGCGGCGGTCGCGACGACCTCGACGTCGTCGTCGTGCTCGAACAGCACCCGGATCGCGCGCACGAACGTCGCGTGGTCGTCGGCGACGAGGATGCGGGTCGCGGTCACGCCGGTGCCACCAGGAGCGGCAGCCAGA
>DASUMP010000281.1:0-38067 GCA_036277635.1 Acidimicrobiia bacterium
GCGCCCGTCTACTTCGACGCGAAGAACGGGGTGTGGGGATTCGCGTCGTACGACGCGATCCTCGGAGCGAAGCAGGACCCGCGCACGTTCTCGAACGCCGGCGGCGCGCGACCCGAGAACGGTCCGCTGCCGATGATGATCGACATGGACGATCCCGATCACATCCGTCGGCGCAAGCTCGTGAATCGCGGCTTCACGCCGCGACGCGTCCGCGACAGCGAGGCCTCCATCCGTCAGGTGTGCGACGACCTCATCGATCGCGTCTGCGACCAGGGCGAGTGCGACTTCGTCCGCGATCTCGCGGCTCCCCTGCCGATGATCGTCATCGGTGACATGTTGGGCGTCGCGCCGGACGATCGCGACGACTTGCTGCGCTGGTCCGATGCGATGGTGAGCGTGCAGAGCGGCAGCGTCACCGAGGAGCTGCTCACCGCGTCGATGGACGCGATGAACGAGTACGTCGCGTACACGACGAAAGTGATCGAGGACCGGCGCGCCGAGCCCACCGACGACCTGATGAGCGTGCTCGTACACGCCGAGGTCGACGGCGAACGGCTCGACCACGACGCGCTGATCTACGAGTCGCTGCTGATCCTCGTCGGCGGCGACGAGACGACGCGCCACGTCATCAGTGGTGGGATGGAGCAGCTCGCGATCCACCCGGAGCAGCGACGGCTCCTGATCGACGAGCCCGCACGCATCCCGGTGGCGGTCGAGGAGATGCTGCGCTGGGTCACTCCGATCAAGACCATGGCGCGCACCGTCACCCGCGACGTCGCGCTCTTCGGCCAACCGCTCCGAGCGGGTCAGAAGTGCGCGCTGCTGTACGAGTCGGCCAACCGCGACGAGACGCGTTTCGTCGACCCCTACCGCTTCGATGTCACACGCGACCCGAACGAGCACCTCGCGTTCGGGTTCGGCACGCATTTCTGTCTCGGGAACGCGCTCGCTCGACTCGAGCTCACGACCATGTTCGAGCGCCTGCTCGCGCGCCTCCCCGACCTCGAGCTCGTCGACGACCCGGCCACGCTGCCGCGTCGGCGCGCCACGTTCGTGAGCGGCCTCGAGCGCATGCCGGTCCGGTTCACGCCCACCGCGAGGAGTGCTCGATGACCGACACCGACCCCCGCGCCATCGTCGAGACGCTGTGGCGCCGGCTCTACGAGAAGGACTTCGACGCCGTCGGTGCCTTCTTCGCCCCCGACGGCGAGTACACCGACGTCCCCACGCCCGCCGACGACGTCGCCCGCGGACCCGAGCAGATCGCGGCGCGGCTGCGCGTCGGACTCGAACCCCTCGCGTCCATCGGTCACACGGTTCGCACGCTCCTCGTCGACGGCGACACGGTGATGACGGAGCACGTCGAGCACTGGGGGTGGCCGACCGGGGAGCGCGTCGACCTGCCGTTCGTGTCGATCCACGAGCTGCGCGACGGCCAGATCGTCCGGTGGTGGGACTACTGGGATCTCGGCACCTTGATGGGCGCCGCGCCCGCATGGTGGGTCGAGCACATCATGGCGGAGTCGGCGCGCGTCGGCCTGCGCGAACCTTGAGCACGGCGCGCGCGATGGTCGCGACGACGGCCGACGAGCTCGAACATCCGCACACCCCGCGCAGCTTCCGCGCCGCCAACGCCGCGCTGCGCCCGGTCGCGACGCAGGTCGCGTCGCTCCATCCCGAGTCGATCGTGCAGCGGTCGCTCGCGCGAACTCGGCTCACCGACTTCGGCGGCGACAGCTGGCGCGCACCGCTCGACGTCCTCACGCGCGCCCTCGAGACCGAAGCGCGCCTCCACCCGATCGGGCGCGTCTCCGCCCGACAGCAGCTCATCGGGTTGCTGACCACGCGGCTGCGCGTGCACGACCTGCTCACTCGCCACCCCGAGATCCTCGAAACGCCCGTGGTCGCGCCGGTCGTCATCCTCGGGATGCCGCGCACCGGGACCACGGCGTTGCAGCGGCTGCTCGCCCGCGAGCCGGCGTTCCGATCGCTGCCGCTGTGGGAAGCGATGACCCCGCTCCCGCCCGGCGACGCGGCCGACCGCGCTGCCGGCGCAGTCGCCGGTGCGCGCGTGAAGCGCTGCGAGCAGAGCCTGCGCCTCATCCACTGGGCCGGTCCCCAGATGCTCGCGATGCACGAGATGCACGCAACCGAAGCCGACGAGGAGATCTGGCTGCTGGCCGTCGACTTCGCGACGATGTTGTTCGAGGCCAGCTACCACGTCCCGAGCTTTCGCGACTGGTACCTGCGCACCGACCTCACCGGCGGCTACGAGTACCTGCGCACGCTGTTGCAGATCCTCCAGTGGTACCGCCCCGCCGAGCGGTGGCTGCTCAAGTCGCCGCAGCACCTCGAACAGCTCGGCCCGCTGCTGCGCGCCTTCCCTGACGCGACGATCGTGCAGACCCACCGCGACCCCGTGACCGTGACCGCGTCGTTCTGCTCGATGGGCGCCTACGGTCGACGGATGAACACCGACCACATCTCGGTGCGCGCGATCGGCGAGTACTGGAGCGCCCGCATCGAAGGGATGCTCCGCCGCTCGATCGACGACCGCGTCGCCGACGATCCGCGCTACCTCGACGTGCGCTTCGACGACTTCGTCGCGGACCCGATCGGACTGGCACGCGCCGTGTGCGAGCACGCGGGCGTCGGCGTGAGCCCCACGGGAGAGCGTCAGATGCTCGCCTACCTCGACGCGAACCCACGCGGCAAGCATGGCCGCCACGCGTATCGTCTCGAGGAGTTCGGCCTCGACGAGACCGAACGACGCGACGCGCTGCGCTTCTACTCCGACCGGTTCGGCGTGTGACCTCCGCCGCGATGCAGGATCTCGAGGGGAAGGTCGCCGTGGTCACGGGGGCGGCGAGCGGCATCGGCGCGGGCTTGTGCCGCGCGCTCGCGCAGCGCGGCGCGCGCGTCTTCGGCGCCGATGTCGAAGCCGCCCGGCTGACCGAGACCGTTGCGGCGCTCGGCGAGCGCGCCGTGGCGCACGTCACCGACGTGAGCGACCCCGGGTCGGTCGCCGCGCTCGCCCGTCGGGTGCACGAGGACCACGCGGCGGCTGATCTCGTGTTCGCCAACGCCGGCGTGTTCGCCGGTGGGCTGTTGTGGGAGGGCAGCGATCGCGACTGGGACTGGGTGCTCGGCGTGAACGTGCGCGGCGTCGTCCACACGATCCGGGAGCTCGTTCCCGCGATGCTCGCCGCGCGGCGCGGTGGTCACGTCGCGATCACTGCTTCGCTCGCGGGCGTGGTCAGCGCCCCGCTATCGGGGCCGTACTGCACGTCGAAGTTCGCGGCGGTCGCACTCGCCGAGTGCCTCCACCACGATCTCTCGCTGCAGCCCGGGCACGGGATCGGGGTGTCGTGCGTCGTGCCGAGCGCCGTGCGCACCGACATCGCGCGTGCCGATCGGAACCGTCCGCACGACCTCGACGGACACCCGCTGCCGAGCGAAGCGACCGCGATGGTCACCGCGGCGCTCGCGGCCGCGACGGCCGACGGGCGCGACGCCGACGACGCCGCGACGCACATCCTCGACCGGGTGCTCGCGGGAGAGTTCTACGTCGCGACGAGCGATTCGTTCGACCGGCTCGTGCCGGTGGTCAACGACACGCGGCAGCGGCACGCGCCACCGCAGCTGCTCATGTACGACTGACGTCGACCGCCCGTTCGTCGCCGCAACACCCGCCGCGGCGTTCGTGTTCACGCTCGAGGACGAACTCGACGAACAGCAAGAAGAACGCGCCGGCGACCAGACCACCGACGACGTCGGAGAACCAGTGGACGCCGAGGTACACGCGACTCGCGCCGATCAAGGCGATCGCGGCGACCGACACGGCGACCGATGCCCACCAGATCGTGCGCTTGTTCGTGAACAGCGCGACGATGATCGGGAGCAGCCCCCAACACGCGATCGCCGCCATCGGGTGTCCGCTCGGGAACGACGGTCCGTTGCCGGGCACGAGTCGCTCGAAGTCGGGACGGTCGCGCGCCACGAGCGCCTTCAGCGTGAACTCGACGAGCGGGCGGGCGAGCATCGCGACGACGATCGTGAGCGCCGCAGCCCGACACCGCTGCCACACGAGCGCGGCCGACGTCACACCGAGCGCGAGCACGGCTTTGGTCGAACCGAGCGCGGACGCGGTCATGAAGAAGCTGGTCCACGCCGCCGTGCGCGAACCCTCGACCCAGTGCTGGATCGGTTCGTCCCAGGTGAGCAGGAGGGTGCCGTGCGCGGTCTTCGCGGCGATCGCGAGGAAGGCGAAGAGCGACCCGAGGCCGATGAGGATCTCCCGCCGGTGCCCGTAGAGGCCCTGTGGGGTGAACGGTGGGGTGCGGTGCAGCGGGGAGCCCGACGCGGGGGTGGCGGCCTCGTCGGTTCGGGTGAGAACTGTCGTCACGGACACCACCGGATCGGGAGCTCAGGATCTGGGACAATCCATCGTGGCAGAGCATTCCTCGGGGTACGGAATGCAACGGGTGAAGTTGTTGTCGACATTGCACCCCGTCGGCTGAAGGGAAGGCGTGACGCTCACCGAGCTCTCGCACGACGACGCCCGTGCCGGCGTCCTCGACCTGTCCGAGGCCCACCACGTCTCGGCCGCGGGCGCGAAGGCGTCAGCCCTCTCGCGCGCTGCGCGCGCGGGGCTCCCGGTCCTCCCGGGGTTCGTCCTCACGCCTGCGGCGGCTGCGGGCCTTGCTGACGGTTCGGCCCACCCCGAGACGACCCGCCGTGCGCGCGCAGCGTGGCGCGCGCTGTCCGGCGAGGGGACCCGTGCGCTCGTGGTGCGCTCGTCGGCGACGACCGAGGACTCGCTCAGCTCCTCGATGGCCGGACGGTTCGTCTCCGTCCTCGACGTCGAGGGGTGGGAGGCGTTCCTCGAGGCGGTTGACCGGGTCGTCGCGTCGGGGCGCGACGTCGCTGGCCCCGACGGCTCCCCGACGGCGATGGCCGTCCTCGTGCAACCCCAGCTCCGGCCCGCCGCGGGCGGCGTCGCGTTCGGCGCCGATCCGGTCACCGGAGCGCGGCACCGGATCGTCGTCGCGGCCGTCGTCGGCGGGCCCGACCCTCTCGTGCGCGGCGACGACGCGGGCGTGCACCTGACGTTGACGCGACGTGGGCGCGTCGTGCGCGCGACCGAGTCGTTCGCGCCACTCGCTCCGCGCCGGGTCCGTCACGAGCTCGCCCGGACCGTCGTGCTCGCCACCCGCCATTTCGGTCGACCCCAAGACGTCGAATGGGCGTTGCAGGACGGCCGGATCGTGTTGCTGCAGAGTCGCCCGATCACCACGCTCGGTCCGAGCGCACGCGCGCGCGGCCCGCGCTACGGCCCGGGTCCGCTGGCCGAGACGTTCCCCGAGCCGCTGCACCGACTCGAGCGTGAGCTGTGGATCGAACCACTCATCACCGCAGCGCGCACCGTGCTGCCGCTGCTCGGGACGGCGTCGGCGCGCGCCGCGACCTCGCGCCCGCTGATCGTGACCCCCGACGGACGCGTCGCCGCCGACCTCGCGCTCTTCGGCGCCGAGGAGCGGGGCCGGGGCGTGCGTGGCGTGCTGCGGACGCTCGACCCGCGCCCCGCAGTCCGGCATCTCGCGGCGGCGTGGCGCATCGGACGACTGCGCGTCGCGCTCCCCGCGCTCGCCCGCGACGTCGTGCGCGACGCGGACCGGCTGCTGCGGCAGGTCCCCGCGCCGCCGACCCTCACCGACGACGAGCTCCTCGTCGTGCTGCACCGCACACGCGACGCACTCGTCGGGTTGCACGCGCACGAGATGCTCACCGGCCAGCTGCTCACGACCGACGTCGTGTTCAGCGGCGTCGGCGAGGCGTTGCGCCTGTTGACGAACGAGCGCGCGCGCCACCCGGACCGTGACGACGCACAGCGCGTCGCCCACGATCCGCTCCTGCTCGCGCTCGTCCCGCCCCGGATCGGAACGCCGATCGTGCTGCCGGCCACGGCGTCGACGGTCGACGCCATCGACGACGACCCCCGCGGTGTTCCGGAGGCCGCCGCCCTGCGCGAGGCGCTCCGGCTCCGGGTGCGCTGGATGCAAGAGCTCGGTGCACGCGCCGCGCTCGAGCTCGGTCGACGCCACGCCGCGAACCTCACGCTCCCCGACGCCCCCGCGGTGCGGCATCTGTCACTGTCCGATCTGGATCACCTCGCGCGCGGCTTCGCGCCCGCGGTCGCCCGCTTCACCGAGCGGCTCGATCGCACGCCGCTGCCCGCCCGCTTCCGCCTCACCCCGTCGGGGACGGTCGTGGCCGACTCGACCGAGCGTTCGGTCAGCGGGCGCGGTGCCGGCGGCGGGCGCCGCGCCGGCGTGGTCGTCGAGGCCGCCGCGCTCCCGGCGGCCGACGCCGTCCTCGTCGTGCGGACGCTCGACCCGACGCTCGCGCCGATCGTGGGTGGACTCGTGGGTCTCGTGGCCGAGACCGGGAGCCCGCTCTCCCACCTCGCGATCCTGGCTCGGGAGCACGGTGTCGCGACCGTGGTCGGCGTCGACCACGCGATCCGACGGTTCCCGCCCGGGACGCGCGTGCTCGTCGACGGCACCACCGGCGAGGTCGTCGAGCTCGACGACGCGGGGACGTCACCATGACGGCCCGGCGGTTCGCCTACACCGCGTTGTTCGGGACCGTCGCCGCGACGGGCTGGTACTTCTTCGCGTACCTGACGCGCTGGGAGTGGAACCGCGCGATCATCTCCGCCCTGATCTTCCTCGCCGCCGAGCTGGCCCTGCTCGGCGCGCTGGTGCTCGACCGCATCGGTCGTCTCCGCGGCGAGATCGCCGAGCTCCGAGATCGCCGCGACGTCCCGCCGGCACGCGCGACCCGCCCCGAGATCCTCGCGCACGTGCGCGATGCGGCTCCCGAGCCGGACCGACCGTTCGAGTGGCTCGACCCCGACCGGACGACCGTGTTCATCCCGGTGCTCCTCGGCGCGGGCGTCATCGTCTCCGCGCTCGCGTGGGCCGTCGAGCGCCTGGCGCGCTTCACAGCCGGGGCGAGCCTGGAGCGCGATCTCGCCCGTCGACTCAGCGCGGTCGCGCTCCCCCGTTCGTTGCTCGTGACCGTCGACGACAGCCGAGCACCGCGATGGTCGGACGCGCCGCTCGACACCACCGACGCCGCCGCACTCCTGCGCCCCACCGCCTCCGGGACATGACCCGTCGGCGCGTGCTCCGACTCGTCGCGATCGTCGCCCTCGTCGCCGTCGGCACGGTCGCGCTCGATCTGCTCAGTGACGCGACCCAGACGCGCGCCGACGAGCCCGTCGACGCCGCCCGCACCGAGATCGTCGTACGCGTCCAGACGAACCGGTACCGCCAGAGCGCGTTGACCGCCGCCACCACGCTGTGGGGCGCGTGCGCGGCCACCGTGCCCGTACAGCTGGTCGGCGACCGGCCCGAGGCGCTCGACGACGAGCTGTTCCGTTACCTCGTGGAGCCCGCACTCGGCCGCTACCGGCGCGAACGCCTCGTCGGTTGCATGAACGACGTCACCCTCGAGCGCGTGCGAGCCGAGGTGGTGCGGGTCACCCACCTCGACTGACGAGACGGCGCGACCGGCGCGCACCGCAGTGCGCGCCGGTCGCGCTCCCCCCGCTACCCCCCGTCGGTCCCCAGCCGGCGCCGACGCCGGGTGCCACCCACGAGGGCGAGCCCACCGGCGAGCAGCAGCAGGCCGAGGCCGGCGAACGACGCACCGCCACCGGTGAACGGCAGCCGGCCACCCACCGTCGTCGAGGTGGTCGGCTCCGGCGGCGGCGTCGTCGTCGGCGGGACGGTCAGCACCGTCGGCTCCGGCAAGAGCTCGACGGAGTGGTCGTCGTCGTCGGTGATGTCGTTCGGGAACCCTTCGGGGTTGAAGTGGACCGTCACCGTGTTCGGCAACGGGTTCGGGTCGTCGGTCTCGACGACGCGCGCCGCCGTGATCGTGCACGACGCACCGACCTCGAGCGTGCCGTCGCAGTCACTCGACGTCACGTACGGGTTCGCCGGGTCGAGCAGGTCGCCGAGCAGCGAGTCGACGATCGTGCCGTTGACGAGGCGCGGCGAGTCGTCCGACGAGGTGTTCGTCACCACGAACTGGTACTCGACCTCGTCGCCGCGGCTCGCGACGTCGTCGCCGGTCTTGTCGACGGTCACCGACGGCTGGAACAGCTCCATCGTGTGCGTGTCCGTCGCCGTGATGTCGTTGTCGAAGCCGACCGGGTGGAAGTGCACCTCGACCGAGTTGACGAGCGGGTCGGGATCACCGGCCTGCACGACGTACTCGTACTCGATCGTGCACGACTCCCCAGGCTCGAGCTCGCCGTCGACGCAGTCGCTCGACGTCACGAACGTGTTGTCGGGATCGAGCAGATCACCCGTCAACGAGTCGACGACGGTGCCGTCGACCAGGTCGGGCGAGTCGTCCGACGACGTGTTGGTGATCGTGACCGTGTAGTGCGCGGGGTCGGTGACCTTGCCGAGCTCGTCGCCCGTCTTGTCGACCGTCACCGACGGTTGGAACAGGTTGACCGAGTGGTCATCGGTGTCGGTGATGTCGTTCGGGAAGCCCTCGGGGTTGTAGTGGACCGTCACCGTGTTCGGCAGCGGATCCGGGTCACCCGCCTGCACGACGCGCGTCGCGGTGATCGTGCACGACGCCCCCACCGCGAGGGTCGTGGTGCAGTCGCTGCTCGTCACGTAGGGGTTCGCAGGATCGAGGAGGTCACCGAGCAACGAGTCGACGACCGTGCCGTCCACGAGGTCGGGCGAATCGTCCGACGACGTGTTCGTGATCACGAACTGGTAGTCGACCGGGTCGCCCACCTTGCCCAGCGCGTCGCCGGTCTTGTCGACCGTCACCGACGGCTGGAACAGGTTCGTGTCGACCGACGCCGTGTCGGTGATGTCGTTCGGGAACCCGTCGGGGTTGTAGTGGACCGTCACCGTGTTCGGCAGCGGATCCGGGTCACCGGCCGCGACCGTGTACGTGTAGGTGATCGTGCACGACGCCCCGACCGCGAGCGATGCGGTGCAGTCGCTGCTCGTCACGAGCACGTTCTGCGCGTCGAGCAGATCACCCGCCAACGAGTCGACGATCGAGCCGTTCACCAGCACCGGCGAGTCCGCCGACGACGTGTTGGTGACGGTGACCGTGTAGTCGATCGGGTCGCCGATCTTCGACTGGCCACCGCTGATCTTCACGACGTCGACCGACGGCTGGAACAGGTTCACCGAGTGGTCGTCGGAGTCGGTGATGTCGTTCGGGAAGCCGGTCGGGTTGTAGTGGACGGTGACCGTGTTCGGCATCGGATCGGCCGCGCCGACCGGCACCGAGAGCGTGTAGCTGATCGCGCACGACGCCCCCACCGCGAGCGTGGTGGAGCACGTGCTGCTCGTCACGAGCGCGTTCTGCGGGTCGAGCAGGTCCCCGGCCAGGGTGTCGTCGACCGTGCCGTTCACCAGCGCCGGCGAGTCCGCCGACGACGTGTTGGTGATCGTCACTGTGTACGCCGCCGGGTCGCCGACCTTCGAGAGCTGGTCGCCCGACTTCACGACGTCGACCGACGGCTGGAACAGGTTCACCGTGTGGTCGTCGTCATCGGTGACGACGTTGTCGGATCCGACCGGGTTGTACGACACGACCACCGTGTTCGGCAGCGGATCGGGATCGCCCGCCTGCACGATGCGGGTCGCCGTGATCGCACACGCCGCGCCGACCTCGAGCGTCGACGTGCACGTCGACGCCGTCACGTACGGGTTGGCGGGGTCGAGCAGGTCGCCGAGCAACGAGTCGACGATCGACGCGTTCACGAGCGCCGGCGAGTCGGCCGTCGACGTGTTCGTGATCACGAACTGGTAGTCGACCGGGTCAGTCACCTTGCCGAGCGTGTCACCCGTCTTCACGACCTCGACCGCGGGGCCGAACAGGTTGACGGAGTGGTCGTCGGTGTCGGTGATGTCGTTCGGGAACCCTTCGGGGTTGTAGTGGACCGTGACCGTGTTCGGCAACGGATCCGGGTCGGTCACGAGCACCACACGCGTCGCGGTGATCGTGCACGAGTCGCCCACCGCGAGCGTCGCGGTGCAGTCGCCACCCGTCACGTACGGGTTCGCGGGGTCGAGCAGATCGCCCAACAGCGAGTCGACGATCGTGCCGTTCACCAGCGCCGGCGAGTCCGACGACGACTGGTTCGTGACGACGAACTGGTAGTCGACCGGGTCGCCGACGCCCGCGAGCTCGTCGCCGGTCTTCACCACCTCGACCGCAGGCTGGAACAGGTTCGTGTTCCACGTCGCGGTCGCGGTGATGTCGTTCGGGAAGCCCTCGGGGTTGAAGTGCACCTCGACCGTGTTCACCAGCGGATCGGGAGATCCGGCGGCGACGATGAACGTGTAGCCGACCGTGCACGCCTCACCGGGCTCGAGGCTGCCGTCGCAGTCGGAGGCGGTCACGAGCGGGTTCTGCGCGTCGAGCAGGTCGCCGGCGATCGTGTCGTCGAGCGAACCGTTCGTGAGGTCGGGCGAGTCGTCGGACGAGGTGTTCGTCACTGTCACGGTGCACGACACCGGGTCGCCCACCTTGCTCAGCGAGTCGCACACCTTGCTGAGCGCGACGCCGGGCTGGAACAGGTTCACGTCGTGCTGCGCGGAACCGGTGATGATGTTCGGGAACCCGAACGGGTTGTACGTCGCAGTAACCGTGTTCGGGAGCGGGTCAGGGTCACCGGCTTGCACCGTGCGGACCGCGATGATCGTGCACGTCGCGCCGACCTCGAGGATCGCGGTGCAGTCGTTGCTCGTGACGTAGGGGTTCGCGGGATCCAGCAGGTCGCCGAGCAGCGAATCGACGACGGTGCCGTTCACGAGCGGCGGCGAGTCGGCCGACGACGTGTTGGTCACCGTGATCGTGTACGTCACCGGGTCGGTGACCTTCCCGAGCGCGTCGCCGGTCTTGGTGACCTGCACCGACGGCTGGAACAGGTTCACCGAGTGGTCATCGGAGTCGGTGATGTCGTTCGGGAAGCCCTGCGGGTTGAAGTGGACCTCGACCGTGTTCGGCATCGGGTCCGACGCGCCCACCGGGACCGTCAGCGTGTAGGTGATCGTGCACGACGCACCGGTCGCGAGCGTGGTGCCGCAGGTGCTCGACGTGACGTACGGGTTGTCGGGGTCGAGCAGATCGCCCGCGAGCGAGTCGACGACGGTGCCGTTCACGAGCAACGGCGTGTCCGACGAGGACGTGTTCGAGATCATCACCGTGTAGCTGACCGGGTCGCCGACCTTCGAGAGGCCGTCGCCCGTCTTGGTGACAACGATCTGCGGCTGGAACAGCTCGACGGAGTGGTCGTCAGTGTCGGTGATGTCGTTCGGGAAGCCCTGCGGGTTGTAGTGGACGGTCACCGTGTTCGGCAGCGGATCCGGATCGCCCGCGAGCACGGTGCGCGACGCGGTGATCGTGCACGACGCACCCACCGCCAACGTCGCGGTGCAGTCGCCACCCGTCACGTACGGGTTCGCCGGGTCGAGCAGGTCGCCGAGCAGCGAGTCGACGATCGTGCCGTTCACGAGCGGCGGCGAGTCGGCCGACGACGTGTTCGTCACCGTGAACGTGTAGGCGACCGGGTCGCCGACCTTGCTCGCGAGGTCGCCGGTCTTGTCGACCACGACCGACGGCTGGAACAGCTCGAGGGTGTGCGAGTCGCTCGCGCTCACCTCGTCGCCGGCCAGGCCGGCACTCGTGTCGTAGATCGCCTCGACCGTGTTGATCAGCGGGTCGGGGTCGTCGGGCTGCACGGTGTACGAGAGGTTGATCGTGCAGGTGGCGCCGGGAGCCAGCGACGCGCCACAGGTCGTGCCCGTGATCGACGCGTTCGTCCCGTCGGTGAGGTCGCCGATGACGTCGTCGACGATGCTCTGCTTGTAGAGGGTCACGAGGCCGTCGTTGCTGACCGTGATCGTGTACGACGCGGGGTCGCCGATCTTCGACTTCGTGTCGCCGGTCTTCGTGACCGACAGGCCGCACGTCTCGAAGCTGCCGAGCGCGAGGTCCTTCAGGTCGGCGCCGATCTCTTGCGACGAGCGGGTCTCGGCGATGAACGTGTTGAAGCAGCCGAGGTCGTCGAAGAACGCGCTGAGGTTGACGCCACCTTCGAAGAAGGCGCCGGCGGGGAACGTGCCCGCGTCGCCGAACTTGGGCACGTACTGCGTGGCGCCGGGCACCGGGAAGTCGGTCGCCCAGGGCGCGGGTGCGTCGGCGTCGTTGACCGTCGCGCACGCGTCGTCGTTCGTGCCGAGCGGGATGTCGGAACAGTCGACCGTGCCCGAGCCGACGAGCACGGGCGCGGTGCCGTTCCACGCGAACACCGAGATCGTCGAGACGTCGCCGCCGTTGGTGAAGTCGGAGAGCACGAGGACGTCGCCGACCTCGTGGTTGCCGGTGAATTCGAACGCCTGGTTCGGGCAGTCGCCGCGCGTGTTCGCCTTGGTGACGTCGCCCTTCAAGAGCCAGAACCCGATCTGTGCGTCGCCGTTGGTCGCGAAACGGTCGGCGCCGAGGTAGAGGTAGGTCTCGCCGCCGGCGAAGCGCAGGTCGGCGTACGCGTTGGTGATGCCGTCCTTGTCGGGCTCGTTGCCCAGCTTCCAGCACCAGGCGCTGACGTCTTGGATGTCCTTCGAGCCCTCGGTGAAGATGTCGTCGCTGTTCGGCCCGGTGAACTCGTCGGGGACGAACACCGCCTGCACCCCGTCGTAGCCGACGGTGTCCCAGTCGGTGGGCCCGCCCGCGGGGTCGTCGATCGCGTTCCCCTCGAGCTCGAAGAGGTTCGGGGGGTTCCCGTGGGTGCCGCTCGCGGTGCCCGCGAGCGTGAACACCATGGACCCGATCAACGTCACCAGCGTGAGCAGTGACGCGACGCGCCGAACGCGCCGCCGCCGTGCGTACCGCGACATGTGTTCCTCCGCCCCCTGCGGTCCCGGCGCCCCCGCCGCGAACCGTCCTCCCAGCAACTACCACTCTGCGTGGCAGTCCCGTCACGGTACCTCACCACGGAGCGCGGCGGAAGATGGTTCTTTCGGTCCCAAATCGCCCACATTCTCCGCGCGGGCCGTGGCGAACGCTCGGTTGGGACCACCGCCCGGCCCAACCGTGCCGATCGGCCCGCTGCTCGGATACCCCAGGGGGTGTTGGATCAGGTGACACGCGCACCGCGGCGAAGGCGGGAACTCATGACGCGCATCGTGATCCTCGGCGGCGGCACCGGCGGCACCCTCACCGCCAACCGGCTCCGCAAGACACTCGACCCCGCGACCTCGATCACCGTGGTCGACCAGGACGGGCGCCACGTGTACCAGCCCGGCTTGCTCTTCGTGCCGTTCGGGCTCGCCGATCCCGATGACCTGGTGAAGCCACGCGAGCGTCAGCTGCGCGACGGGATCGACTACGTCCAGCAACCGATCGAGCGGGTGGAGCTCGACGCCGACGAGGTGCACCTCGCCGACGGGACCGTGCTCGGCTACGACGTCCTCGTCGTCGCGACCGGCGCGTCGCTGGCGCTCGACGAGACCCCTGGGCTGACCGGACCCGGCTGGATGGAAGACGTCTTCACCTTCTACTCCCTCGACGGCGCGACCGCGCTCGCCGAGCGGCTCGCCCGCTTCGAGGGCGGACGGCTCGTCATCAACATCGTCGACCTCCCGATCAAGTGCCCCGTCGCTCCGCTTGAGTTCGCGTTCCTCGCGGATTGGTACTTCCACGAGCGCGGCATCCGCGACCGGGTCGACATCACCTACGTGACCCCGCTCGACGGCGCGTTCACGAAGCCGGTGGCGTCGCGCGCGCTCGCGACGCTGCTCGAGGAGAAGGGCGTCGAGCTCGTCACCGAGTTCAACACGGGGGAGGTCGACGGCGAGGGGCACCGCCTCGTGTCCTACGACGAGCGCGAGGTGCCGTTCGACCTCGCCGTCGTCGTCCCGCTGCACGGGGGTGCCGAGTACGTCGGTCGCTCCCCCGGTCTCGGCGACGACCTGAACTTCGTCCCGGCCGACGAGCACACGCTGCAATCCCACGCGAAGGCGAACGTGTTCGTCATCGGCGACGCGTCGAACCTCCCGGCGTCGAAGGCAGGCTCCGTAACGCACTTCGAGGGCGAAGCGCTCGTCGAGAACGTCCGCCGCTTCCTCGCGGGCGAAGCGCTCGACGGTTCGTACGACGGGCACGCCAACTGCTTCATCGAGACCGGCTTCGGCAAGGCGCTCCTCATCGACTTCAACTACGAGACGGAGCCGCTGCCCGGGCACTTCCCGACGACCGTGGGGTTGCCGTTGCTCAAGGAGTCGCGGCTCAACCACCTCGGCAAGCTCATGTTCCAGTGGTTCTACTGGCACAGCCTGTTGCCCGGACGCGAGATCCCCGGCATCGGGTCCGACATGCCGACACGCGGCAAGCGCGGTGTCGCGCAGGCATCGTGACGACACACCATCAGGAGGCGCGACGATGACGACGAAGACGCTCGCCGGCGTCGAGGTCGAGCTCACCGACGACGGGTTCTTCACCGACCCCGAACGGTGGACCGAGGACATGGCCTCGGAGCTCGCCCGCGACGAAGGCATCGACGCGCTGACCGAGCCGCACTGGCAGGTCATCCGCTTCGTGCGCAAGGAGTACTTCGACAAGGGCACCGGCCCGACGGTGCGCGTGCTCGGCAAGACGTCGGGCGTGCCGGTGAAGGAGCTGTACCAGCTCTTCCCGAAGGGCCCCGCGAAGGTCGCCGCGAAGGTCGCGGGCATCCCCAAGCCCCGCGGCTGCATCTAGGAGGACACGATGACCGAACCGATCGAGAAAGTGTCGATCATCATCTCCAAGGGCTCCCTCGACGGGGTGTACCCGGGACTGATCATGGCGAACGGCGCGCGCGCCGAAGGGATCGAGGCGAACCTGTTCTTCACGTTCTTCGGCCTCGACGCCATCCACGCGAAGCGGCACGAGCACATCAAGATCGCGACGGTGGGCAACCCCGGCCTGCACCTCGCCACGTGGCTCGGCGGCGTCCCCGGCATGTCGAGCGTGATGACCCACTACATGGGCAAGCAGATGGACAAGCTCGACATCCCGTCGATCCCCGAGTTCGTCGAGATGATCGCCGACACCGGCGCGGGTCTGTACGCCTGCAAGGCGTCGGTCGACCTGTTCGGCTTGGAGAAGAACGACTTCATCCCGCAGGTCAACGACATCATCACCGTCGGCGAGTTCTACGAGATCGCCGCCGGAGGCCAGATCATCTTCACGTAGTGCCGGTCGACCCCGCCCACGCGCAGCACTAGCCTTTCCGTGGGCTCGCGCACGGCGCGAGGAGGCGGGGAACGATCGTGCAGCGAGTGGGGACGGCCATCGTCGTCATCGGCATCGTGCTGGTGTCCGCGGCGCCCGCGCTGGCTCAGACGCAGTTCACGACGACCACGACCCGGCCGAACCCGACGATTCCCCCCGGGTGCGTGTCGACCTTCATCGATCCGGCGGGCGTGCTGCGCCCCGCGACGACCTACTACTGCCCCTCGTCGACCACCACGACGAGCGCGCCGACGGGTCCGACCACCGGGCTCACCTCGGGTTCGACCACCTCGCCGACGACCACGGTCACGACGGTCCACCACGACACCACGACGACCGATCCGTGCGCGCCCGTCGCCGTCGAGGTGTCGCTCGACGTCTCGACGGTGCTGAACCCGTACCAGCCGCCGCGCTACGAAGGTTCCGGTCGTGCGGTCGTCGACCCGCTCGGCGCCGGCGTCGCGACCATCACCGTGTTCTCCGTCGACGACGACGACCTGGTGGGGCACCTCGCGCTCTCGCTCGCCGACGGTTCCGCGCTCGAGTCGTCGAACCTGTCGGCGCACCTCGACGGCGCGTCGGTCGCGATCGACGCGCCGCTCGACGCGGGGTCCGGCGCGTTCGCGTCCACGCAAGCGACAGGCGCCCGCCTCGAGCTCCACGGGACGTGGGACGAACCCGACGGCGGCACCCTCGCGCTGTCGGGCACCGGCACGGCGACGGCGCTCGGCTGCGACACCGGCGTCGACGTCGGCCCTGCCGCCACCGGCACCGTCGCCCCGCCGGTCGATGGCGCCGCCGACGATCCCGACACGCTGCCGCGCACCGGCACCGACCCGTGGCCGCTCGTCCTGATCGGCGTCACGCTCGTGGCGACCGGCCTGGGCTTCGTCGCCCGCGACCGGCGCCATCACCACGTCCGCTGAAGATCCTCCCTCGCAGACGAGGGCAGGATCTTCAGTGAACGAGCGTCAATGCGCGGCGCCGTCGGTCGCTTCGACGTCGCCGGCCTGGAACAGGCCGAGAGCGCCCTTCGAGGCCGACGCGAACTTGTGGGTCACGAAGGGGTAGAGCCCGGCTTCGTCGAACGTGAACTCGACGAACCCGCCCTGCGCCGGCTGCAGGTCGAGTGCCTGCGCGCCACCCGCGCCCGGTCCGGGCCGCAACGTGTACGCGCCCTCCTTGAACACGGTGTCGAAGATCGTCCCGACGACGTGCCACGACGAGTTCTCGGACGGTCCGTCGTTCTGCACCCACACGCGCACGCGCTCGCCCGGCTCCACACGGATCGGGTGGTCGCGGTACTGGTTCGGGAACCCGTTGAACACGACCATGTCCCACGACTCGTCGAGCATGCGGGTCAGGTCAGCCGCTTCGCCGGTCGGAGCGACGTAGAGCTCGGACTGCACGAACACGAACTCGTGGTCGACCGGCGGAAGGTCCGGCGGGTCGACGATGATCGCTCCGTACATCCCCATCCCGATGTGGTGGAGGACCGGCGCGGTCCCGCAGTGGTACATGAACGTTCCCGCGTGCTTCGCGTCGAACCGGTAGACGAGCGACTCGCCCGGTGCGATCGTGCGCATCTCGTCGTTCCACGCGACCTTGCTCGCGTGGAAGTCGATGGAGTGCCCGAGCGTCCCCTTGTTGACGAGCGTGATCTCGAACACGTCGCCGACCTTGCCGCGGAGTGTGGGCCCCGGTACCTGATCACCGAACGTCCACATGAGCTGCGTCACGCCGGGCGCGATCTCCATCTCCACTTCGGTCGCCTCGAGCGTGACGCGGTGCACGGTCCCAGCGGGCTGTGTCGCGGCGGGAAGCACGGGGTCGCGCGGCTCCATCGTGTCCGGCATGGGGTCGGCGAGGTTGAACGTCGGCAGATCCGACGGCGGCGCGTCGTCGGAGTCGCCCGACGCCGTGACCGTGACCGCGTCGTCGTCCTCGTACAGGGCCACGCCCAGTCCGAGCACGGCGAACAGGAACGAGAGCAACACCCCGACCGCGATCACCGTCGGGAAAACACTCGCGGGTCGTTCACCGTTCGTCGCCATCACCAGACCTCCCGTCAGGTCACGTTCAGGTGATGTTCGACCCTCGCGACGAACGAGAGGCAGGGCCGATGCTCCGGCCGAGTCGGGACCTCCGGCCTCGCGTCAGGCGAGCTGCACCCAGCTCGCTCCGCCTTTGCAGAACCAGAGACGACGGCTCTTGTCGACGAAGAGGTCGCCGGTCGCCCCGCTCGCCGGGTGCGTCGAGCGCGTGCTCGGCACGAGTCGCAGGTGGGCGACGTTGCTCACCACGGTCGCGCCGCGCCCGCTCGCACCACCGTTGAGCCCGAGTCCGGCGCCCGCACCCTGCGTGCTGCCGTAGAGCGCGTAGCCCGAACCCGCCGTCTGCGCCGAGATCGCGTGCTGCGTGCTCGCGGCGTTCGTGATCGCACCGAACATCACCCGGCCGGTTCCGGCGGTCGTCGCGTGAATCGCCGGCGACGCGTTCGTCGCGTTCGTCAGCGCGATCTGCACACCGCGACCGCTGCCCGGATGCGAGCCCTCGAACAACGGGTACGCGTTCCCAGATGACGACATCGCCCGGTACACGGGACCGGATTGGACTTGAGACGCGTCCACCGCGGCGCCGGTCGTCGCGGCGTTGTTGCGATAGACGATCACGCCGGCGCCGCTGCCCTTCGACACCACCTGCACGCCCGCGCCACCCGATCCGTTCTTCTCGATGTTGAGACCGTTCTCGCCCGCAGAGGTCCCGTTTTGGCGCAGGAACGCGATCGGGCCGGTGTTGGAGTTGACGACGAGGCCTTCCCCGAACCCGCTGTTCAACACGTTGAACGTGTACGAGCCGTTCGACGAGGACAGCGTCGTGAGGTTCACGTCGGCGTTGTTGGTCGTGCCGTACTGCATCGTCCCGACGGCGGCCCCCGCAGAGTCCGGGCGGATCGCGACGGCACCCACCGCCGCCGCACCGGCGAGGGTGAGCAGGCGGCGCATGGCGTCGCGACGCTTCATGCGCCACGGCGCCTCCGGCGTTTCGGGGTCGGACTCGCCGTTCGGTTGCTCGATCGCGGCCATGGCGCAGGCTCCCTCGTGCACGGTGCGCGGCCACGCGGCCGCGCACCGGCAAGTACAGCCGCGATCCGCGTCTCGGGCCAGCGAGCCGAGCTCAGTCGCCGGATTCGACGTCGTCCCAGGTGGCCTTCGCACCGCTGTGACCGACGTCGACGACGGTCCACGTCGCGCCGGTGGCGGTCACGAGCGCGAGGACGATGAGCACCGCCGTGACGGCGCGCTCGTTGAGGTTCGTGCCGCGACGCTGCAGGACGGTCCAGCCCGCGACTCCGAGCGCGACCGCACTCAGCCCGATCGCCCACGGCAGCACCTGCTCGGCGTGCTCGGTGTGCTCGTCGATGAGCTCGGTCTCGTCGACGGCGTCCTCGAGTGCTTCGCCCGACCCTTGCGCGAGGCCCACCGCGACCGTCGCGCCCAACGCCAGCACGACGACCACGACGGCGAACGTCGCGCGCAGCTTCGGGACGAGCGCGACCGCGAGCGTGCCGAGTGCGGCGAGCGGCAACAACACGACAGCGGCGTGTACGACCAACGGATGCGCGGGCAAGCCGAACAGGGTCTCGAGCTCCATCGACGAACCTCCCGAGCGAACGCTGGGTCGATCATGACGGAGGACCGACCGAGAGACGACTCGTTCGGCGCAGGCTTTGCCGAATCTTTCCGGTGCGACCGACGTGTCGGCGGGTGCGATCGTCTGCGAGCATGGCCGCCACCGACGAGGAGGACGACCCGATGGACGACGCCGACATCGTCGCGAGGATCACGCAGCTCGCCGCCGAGGAGCAGGCACTCGAGGAGGCCCACGCGGGCGACTCGATGACGTCGGCCGAGCGCGTGAAGCTGCGCGAGCTCGAGGTCGCGCTCGACCAGTGCTGGGACCTGCTCCGACAACGCCGCGCCCGCCGCAACGCCGGCCTCGATCCCGACGAGGCCGAAGTGCGCCCGGCCGAGATCGTCGAGAACTACCAGCAGTGACGCGCCGCGGCGCTCAGCCGGTCTCGGTCTCCGACGGGAACTGCGCGAGCAGCGCGCGCAGCGCACCGTCGAGGGCGCGGCGCTGCGTGTCGGTCAGCACCGCGAGGAGCCGCGCCTCGTTGGCGACGTGATCCGCGACTGCGGCGTCGACGACCGCCCGGCCTTCGCCGGTGAGCCGCACACGCGAGCTGCGGCGGTCGTCGGGATCGGCGCGCCGCTCCACGAGACCGGCCGCGACCAGACGATCCAACCGGTTCGTCATCCCCGCGGGCGACAGCATGAGCACCCGCGACAATCCCGTCGGCGTCATCTCGGCGTCGTCGCCGGCGCGGCGCAACGCCGCGAGCACATCGAACTCGCCCACGCCGAGACCGTGGCCGCCGAGGACCTCGTCGATCGACCGCGACGCGAGCGCATGGAGACGCCCGAGCCGGCCGAACGTCGCCATCGGCGCCGTCTCGAGATCCGGCCGCACCGCGCGCCACTGGGCGACGATGCGGTCCACGGGGTCGGTCGCCATTCCCCGACGATACTTCGAGACGGAACACTCTGACCATAAATAGTTTGACATCGAAACTTCGATACCGTAGTTTCTCCGCAGCACCCCGAACCCGGAGGAACGACCGTGTCCGAGATCCGCATCACCGCCGCTGTCACGATCGACCGCCCCGCCGCCGACGTGTGGGCCGTGCTCGCCGATTACCGCCGCGACCCCGAATGGCGCACGGGCGTCGAGGCGATGACGCCCGACCCCCTCGACCTGGTCCGTCCCGGCACCACCACCCGCGAGGTCCTGCGTCTCCTCGGACGCACCTGGCGCAACGACGGCGTGGTCACCGACGTCGTCGACGGCCGTTCGTTCGCGTGGCGCACGACCGTCGGTGCCGACGCCCACGGGTCACGGCGCGTCGAGACCCTCGACCGCGGACGCTGCCGTGTGCACCTCGAGCTCGTCGTCGTGCCGCACGGCGGCGAGCACCTGTTGCGACCGGTGCTGACACGCGTCCTGCGCCGCAACCTTCGCGTCGACGTCGAACGCCTGCGGGTCCTGATCGAGCGCGCACATCGACAGGAGCACGCGGCCTGACACTACGGTTCGCGCCATGACGACTCCGATCGAACAGTGCGTCGCCGACTGGCACCGATGCGTGCGCGGCGAGCTCCCCGGCGGACTCGACGCGATCCTCGACGACGACGTCGTGTTCCTCTCCCCCATCGTCTTCACCCCGCAGCGCGGCAAGGAGGTCACCAAGGTGTACCTCCAAGCTGCGGGGGCGACGATCGGAGACGGCACGAGTCTCGGCACGCCCCGGGAGACCGCCGAACCGCGCGAACGGAAGTTCCGCTACGTGAAGGAGATCGTCGGCCGCGACCACGCCGTGCTCGAGTTCGAGACCGAGATGGACGGCAAGTACGTCAACGGCATCGACATGATCACGTGCAACGACGCGGCGAAGATCGTCGAATTCAAGGTGATGATCCGCCCGCTGCAGGCCATCAACCTCGTGCACGCGCAGATGAAGGCGATGCTCGAGCAGATGCAGAGCACCTGAGCCATCACGACCGGCGAGTGATCAGCCGGTGAACGATCGGTGAACGAGCACGGGTCCACCGGCGCCGACATGCCACGATCCGCAGGCATGACCGACACCGAGTACTCGTGGATGACGACACCGGGAGCCGTCCACCCAGGAGCGCCACTCGTGCTCCCGACCGGGAACGCCGAGCGCCGAGACGACGACGGCGTCGCCGACGACCGGATCCTCGGTCCCGCCGCCACGAGATGGGCGCATTCGCTGGTCGAGGTCGCCCGCTTCGAGCTCGCCCGCGCCGACGAGAAGGCGAACACGCTCTTCCGGTTCTATGGCGTCGTCGCCGCGTTGAGCATCGGACTGCTCGCCGGCGGGGGGTGGACGCCAACCCATCTGCAGGTGGTCGCGCAGGTGATCTTCTGGGCGGGCTGCGCGACCCTCCTCGCGAGTGGCGTCGCCCTCGGCGCCACGTTGTATCCGCGCGATGTGCGAAGCGCGGCTCACCATCGCCTCCTGTACTTCGGACACGTCACCCAGTTCGCGTCGGTGGCGGAGCTCACCGCGGCACTGGCGAACGTCGACGCCGACGCCGAACAACGCCTCGTGGAGCAGCTCCTCGCGTTGAGCCAACTCGTCGAGTCGAAGTATGCGCAGATGCGCCGCGCGTTCGTCCTCCTCGGCGCGGGCACCACGCTCTGCCTCGCCGGCGTGCTCGCCAGTGCGATCGTCAACGCCTGATGTTCACCCGCCGAGCAGATCGCGCGGCACTCGCTCCTCGTCGGTCGGGGGTCCGTCGGGGAACACGAGCGCGGCGACCTGGGTCGCGTACGCGACGAGACGATCGCCGTCCCACAGCTGGTTCTCCAGCGACGCGTACCCGCGGTCGACGTGGCGGGCGTGCCCACGTGCGAGCAGCCAGTCGCCACCCGGGTCGCCGAGGACGTGCACGGTGAGATCGACGCTCGGGGCCCAGAACATCGGGCCGCGGTTGCCGAGCCGCTGACCGATCGCGCCGGGCATCGTGTCGCACAACGCCACGAGCGCGAGCGGGTCGAGGCGACCGTGTTCATCGCACGGCGGGTCGTCGTAGCGGAACCAGTACATCGTCTCCGACGACGTGGAGTCGTACTCCACCCACGGCGCTTGGCCCGTGATCGGTCGGAACTGCACGTGGTGCGCCCAGAACGGTGACATCGGGAACTCGTCGGGTGCCGGTTCGTTGCGCACGTCGACGCAGTCGTCGGGTGGCGGCGCGCTCGGCGGTTCGAGATCGGTGAACGTGAACGTCGGCCGGTCGGCGCCGAACATCGCGAGCGCGCTGCACCCGGCGTCGCTCCCCGGGTTGCGTACGTTCGCCGAGCAGTGCGCGGTGGAGCGACCGCGGCGGAACACCGCCGCGTCGATCTCGATGTCGCCGCTCTGTACCGGCTCGGCGAACATCGCGGTGACCGTGCGCAGCGGCAGCGACCGGTCGTCGAGCGACGCGAGCATCGCCCGCAGCGCGAGTGCCGTGACGATCCCGCCCTGCGGCACCCGCGGCGCGTCCCACTCGCCGTTCACCGACGCCGCGAACCGCCCGTCACCGCCGACCGAGACGCTCGTGGCACGTTCGAACGCTGTCACGCGGCCCAGCCTCGCCGACAACTCCTGTTCATTGCAGCGATTTCTCTCCTATGCGAGGAAATCGCTGCAGTGGACGTGGGGGCGGGTCACGACTCGAGGCGGACGACCGGGAACTTGGTGCTGAAGCCCTTGAGGGCGACCTCGTGCACGTCGCCGAACGTGAACCGATCGGCGACCGCGTCGCGCACCGCATCGGTCACGAGCACCTCGCCCGCGTTCGCGGACGCGGCCACGCGCGCACCGACGATGACGGTGCGTCCGAAGAAGTCCTCCGCGTCGCGGATCACTTCGCCGCGGTGGATCCCCATGCGGACGCGTAGCGCACCGACTTCGGGCGGCCAGTCGTAGCCGTCGAGCGCGGTCCGGAACGCCAGCGCGAACCCGAGTGCCTCGTTCGGATCCCGGAACGCGAGCATGAAGCCGTCGCCCTCGCTCTTGACCTCGAACCCGTTGTGCACGACGAGCTCTCGGCGCAGCAACGAGTTGTGGGCGCGGAGCAGCTCGTGGGTGCGATGGTCGCCGAGGCGGTCGGTCATCTCGGTGTAGCCGACGACGTCGGAGAAGCAGATCGTGACCTGCCCGTCGAGGTCGGCGTGGCGACCGAGGTCGGGTCGGTCGACGGTGACGTTGGCGGACACCACGTCGATCGACGCGGTCACCGGCGTGCCACTCGACACGCCCTGCAGCTCGAGCTTCTCCGCCAGGGCCTGCTCGAGCAGGCGCGCCATGCCGAGCTCGTTCGCACGCTCCACGACTTCGGTGAGCAGCGCGGCGGCGCGCTCGGCGTCACCGGCGGCGCTGCGTGCGAGGTGCGTCACGGCCAAGTCGTAGCGACTGCGCGTCGCCCACCCGCGCGCCCGCATGTGCTCGTGCTGTCGGAGGGCGTCTTCGTGGTGCGCGAGGGCTTCGTCGTGACGTCCGAGCCCACACGCGGCGAGCCCGAGGTAGCGCGCGAACGCTCCGTGGTACGCCTGCGGGCCGAGGAGCACGGCATGGCCAGCTCCGAGTGTGTCGGCCCTCATCCACGTGTCGAGCTGGGCAAGTGCGTCGAGGCTCCCCGTCGTCGCCGCGACCTCGGTGTGCATCGCGAGCGTGTAGCGACGCAGGACGTTGTCGGGCAGCCGGTCGATGCCGCGCGCGATGAACTCGGCGACCGCGTCGGCGGCCTCGTCGCGCTTGCCGATCTCGCACAGGAGCTGCGTGAGTCCGGCGTGCCACGCCGGGATGTCGGGCGTCTCGGCGACGATGCGGCGTGTCGGGCCCTCGAAGTCGGCGAGCCGGCCCAGCTCACGGTACACGGGGGCCAACGCGACGCCGACGTTCGCGATGACGTCGCGCACTCCCAGCGAGCGCGCGACCTCGGCCGACTCGAAGATCAGCCGTTCGGCGTCGGCGTAGCGGGCGTCGATCGCGGCGAGCGAGCCCTCGATCTGCAGACTCGTGGCGAGGTGGGTGGGGACGCGCGAGCGCACGGCATCGGCGCGGTAGGCCGCGACGAGCGGATCGACGTCGTCGCGGCGCTGCTCCCACAGCGCCGAGATGATCAACGACGTGCGCGTGGACTGCGTGAGGTCGAGGTCGCCCGCGACCTCGGCGAGCTCGACGACCTCGCGCAGCACTTGCTCGCGCTCGTCGCCCGGGAGGTTCTGCGCGCTGCTCGTCTGCAGGGCCCACGCGAGCGCTCGCGCATCGCCCGACGCACGCGCGGTCGCGATCGCTTGCCCGACGAGGTCGAGGTACGCGGTCTGGTCGCGGAACGCGAGCAGACCCGCGTGCCGCGAGAGCACGGCGGCGAGCAGCGCGTCACGTTCGTGGCTTTCGGGCACCCGTCGCAACGCCGTCTCGGCTTCGGCGAACAGCCCGAGGCGCTCGGGATCGGGCTCGCCGCCGCCCGAGAACCAGTAGAGGCCGGCGTGCGCCACCGCGGCATGACCCAAGCGGAACGGATCGCCGATGCGCCGCGCGAGCTCGGCGGCTTCGAGCGCGGCGCGCCGGCAGGCGACAGCGTCACCGCTGCGGTCGGACGCGCCCGCGAGGGCGAGCAGCAGATCGGCGCGGCGCCCGGGGTCGGCGTCGCTGTCGAGGTCGAGCGCCTGCACCGCCATCGAGAACCCGCGCGCGGCTTCCTCGTAGGCGGCTTGCTCGAGCGCGCGCTCGCCGGACCGTCGCGCGTACTCGACCGCTTTGTCGACGTCGCCGCCGGGCGCAGCTTCGTACGCGTGGTACGCGAGCTCGGTGAGGTGGGCGTCCATCGAATCGGTGAAGCGGCGTTCGAGCGCTTCACCGACCCGTCGGTGCATCCGCACCCGCCGCGGCGTGCTGAGCTCGCCGTAGAGCGTCTGGCGGATCAGCGCGTGGCTGAACTCGTACGTGCCCGGCCGGTCGCGCCGTTCCCGCACGAGCTGCGCGGCGAGGGCCTCGTCGAGCAGGTCGAGCATCGTGTCTTCGTCGAGCTCGGCGACGTCGCCCACCACGTCGACGGTGAAGCCGCCGGGCATCGCGGCGGCGATCGCGAGCGCGGCGTTGCAACCGTCGCTCAACCCGTCGAGCCGACGACCGATCACCTCGCGCACGCCCTCGGGGAGGTTCTCGGCCACGCTCTCGGGCGTGCCCACCCAGGCGTCGCCCTCGTGGCGGATCGCGCCGGTCTCCACGAGGTGGCGCAGGATCTCCGCGATGAAGAACGGGTTGCCCTCGGTCTCGCGGAAGATGAGATCGGCGAACTCGCCCGGGGTCTCCTGGCCGCCGACCGCTTCGATGAACGACTTCACCTCGTCGATCGGCAGCCCGCGCAGCAGCACACGCTCGTAGAGGCGCTCGCGACGCAACGACGCGATGGTCTCGGCGAGCGGATGCGATCGGTCGAGCTCGACGTCGCGGTAGGTGCCGATGAGCACGAGTCGCGAGCTGCGGACCCGGCGCGCCAAGTGCGCGAGGAGCAGCAGCGACGGCTTGTCGGCCCAGTGCAGGTCGTCGAGCACGATCACCAGTGGGTGGATGCGCGTCGCCGCGACGACGAACGCGGTGACGCCCTCGAACAGGCGATGACGTTCGGCGTCGCCGTCGAGCGGCGGGAGCGTGGCGAGCTGCGGGTACTTGTCGCGCAGCTCGGGGATGATCGTGGACACCTCCGCGCACCCGGCCGCGGGATCGAGGAGATGACCGTCGTCGGAGAGGTCGCGCACGAAGCCGCGCAACGCCTCGACGAACGGCAGGTACGGCACCCCGATCTCGCCTTCGTACGAGTGTCCCCACAAGACCCGCGCGCCGCGCACCGCAGCGAACACACCGAGCTCTTCCACGGTGCGCGTCTTGCCGATCCCCGGCTCGCCGACCACCATCACGACCCGGGTGCGGCCCGACAGGGATTCGTCGACAGCCGCACGCAGCACGTCGAGCTCGGCGGCCCGACCGACGAACCGACCCCAGTCGGCGACCTCCACCGGGCTGCGCGGCGCCGACTCGGCGGGAACGGTCGCGGCCGGGGCGACGCTGAGCGCCGCGCGCGCGTCGCGCAGCATCGCGACGACGTCGCGCGCGCTCGCGGGTCGGGTGCCCGGATCCTTCTCCAGGAGCCGCAACACGAGCGAATCGACGATGCCGGGGATCGCGTCGTTGTGGAAGCGCGGCGCGACGGGTGGTGTGTTGAGGTGCTGGCTGATCACCGACACGACGTCATCGCCCAGGAACGGGGGTCGCCCGCACAGCATCTCGTAGAGCACCGCGCCGAGCGCGTAGAGATCGGCGCGCGGGTCGGGCTCGCGTCCGAGCGCCTGCTCCGGCGCGAGGTACGCGACGGTGCCGAGCACCGTGCCTTCGCTCGTGATACGGCTCGCCTCGACGTTGGCTGCGAGGCCGAAGTCGCCGAGACGCGCACCGCCTTCACCGTCGAGCCACACGTTCGCCGGCTTCAGGTCGCGGTGCACGATCCCGAGCTCGTGCGCGTGCGCGAGTCCGCGCGCGAGCTGCTCGGCGACCACCAGGGCGCGCTCGATCGGCAACCGACGCCCCGGCGCCCCGTCGACGAGCTCGGCGAGCGAACCGCCGGGCATGTACTGGCTGACGATGAACGGCGTCCCGTCGATCTCCTCGCCGACGTCGAAGACGGTGACGATGGAGGGATCGTCGCCGAGGCGCGCCATCGCTTGGGCTTCCCGTGTGATGCGCACCCGCCCACTGGCGTCGAGACCCTCGGTCTTCACGACCGCAACCGCGACTTCGCGACCGAGCCGCTCGTCGAGCGCGAGGTACACACGCTTGCGGGCGCCTTCGCCGAGGAGTCGGACCGTGCGGTAGCGCCCGGCACCGACCGTGGCGGGCATCGGCGGGGCAGCCGACCGCTCGGCGGCGTCGAGGCTCTCGGGCGGGGCGAGCGACGCGCCACAGCCCCCACAGAAGCGGTTGCCGTCGTCATTGTCGTGCTGGCACGCCTGGCAGCGCACGGTGGCCCCCATCGCGTCCCGGCGAGACGCCAGCGGGAGCGTACGGCCTGTGCCGCTCGGCGCGCCTCCCTCCCGGTATGCGGAGTGCGGGCTAGGTTCCGCCGGTGATCGAGGGTGGGGCCGGAACCGCGACGATCTTGTACACCGACATCGTCGGGAGCACCCAGATGCGCGCGCGGCTCGGCGATGTCGAAGCCGACTTCGTCCGCCGCCGCCACGACGAGCTGCTCCGGGCGGCGGTCACCAAGCATGGCGGAACCGTGGTCAAGGGGCTCGGCGACGGCATCCTCGCCGCGTTCGGCGCGACCGCCGAAGCCGTGCACGCCGCGCGCGACATCCAGCGTGACATCGACCGTGCGAATCGCCAGACCCGCGAAGACCGCCGGATCGAGGTGCGCGTCGCGATCAGCGCTGGCGACGTGTCGTGGGAGGACGGCGACTGCCACGGCACGCCCGTCGTGATCGCGGCTCGCCTGTGCGACGCCGCCGACGGCAGCCAGATCCTCTGCGACGATCTGGTTCGCGGGCTCGCGCGTGGTCGCACCGACCTCACGTTCACGCTCATCGGCGAGCGCGAGCTGAAAGGCCTCCCCGAACCGGTCATCACGTTCGAGGTCCCGTGGGCCGCGACGGTCGCGCCGAACGCCCCGCTTCCGGGCCCGTTGCGTCGTCAAGACGGCGAGCTGCCGTTCGCCGCCCGGGCCGAGGAGCACCGCCAGGTGCTCGACGCGTGGAAGCGCGCCCAGGTCGACGGCCGGGCGATCGTCCTGCTGGCCGGTGAACCCGGGATCGGCAAGACGCGCCTCGCGGCCGAGGTCGCGCGTCACGCGCACGGCGAAGGTGCGTTCGTCGTGCTCGGACGTTGCGACGAACACGTCGCGGCCGCCCACGCGCCTTGGTCCGAGCTGCTGCGCCACCTCGCCACGATCGTCGACGACGACGTGATCCGCGATCACGTCGCTCGTCACGGTGGCGAGCTCGGTCGCATCGTGCACGACTTCGCGCGGCGGGCGCCCGACGCGCCGCCGCCGACCGAGTCCGACCCCGACACCGAGCGGCTGCTGTTGTTCGACGCGGTCGTCGATCTCCTGCAGGGCGCGTCGGCGAGTCAGCCGCTCGTCGTGCTGCTCGACGACGCGCACTGGGCCGACGCGGGGAGCGTGCACTTGCTCCGCCACGTCGTGAGCCACCTCGATCCCGACGCGCGCGTCCTCGTGCTCGTGACCTATCGCGACACCGACATCGATCGCACCCACCCGCTCGCCGGCTCGCTCGCCGACCTCTATCGCGCCGCGGGCGCCGAGCGCATCGCGTTGCGGGGACTCGACGAAGCAGGCATGCGGGCGTTCCTCGAGGCCGCCGGCGGCCAACCGCTCGCCGCCGAGGGTTTCGTCCTCGCGCAACGCCTCGCGGCGGAGACCGACGGCAACCCGTTCTTCGTCACCGAAGTCTTGCGCCACCTCGTCGAGACCGGCGCGCTCATCCAACGCGACGGCGAATGGGTCGGCGCCGTCGGACCCGGCGAGGCCGGACTCCCCGAAGGCGTCCGCGACGTCATCGGGCAGCGTCTGTCACGCCTCCCCGACACCGCCAACGACCTGCTGCGCACCGCCGCGGTGTTCGGGCGCGAGTTCGACGTGAACCTGGTGGCCGCCGCGAGCCAGGTCGACGACGACGCCGCGATCGACGCGCTCGACACCGCGATCGCGACGCGCCTCGTCGCCGAGATCGACGACAGCCCCGGACGCCTCACCTTCGCGCACGCGCTCGTACGCCAGACGCTGCTCGAGGAGCTGAGCACGAACAAGCGCATCCGCTTGCACCGTCGCATCGCCGAGCTGCTCGACGACCGATCCGGAACACCGATCGAGCTCCTCGCGCACCACTACCTGGAGGCCGCGGTCGCCGGCGTGGCGCCGCGCGCGATCGAAGTGGCGAGCGAAGCCGCGCGCGAGGCGTACCGCCGCTTCGCGTGGGAAGACGCGATCCGCTTCTACGAACGAGCGCTCGAAGCGCTCGACACTGCCGATCTCGATGATCCCGGCCTGCGCTCCGAGCTCTTGGCGCAGATCGCGCTCGGGCACCACGCCGCCGGCGAACGAGATACTGCGCGCGTCCATGCACTCCGAGCCGTCGAGCTCGCTCGTCTCGCGAACGACGCCGCCCGGCTCACCGAGGCCGGGATCGCGTACCAAGGCGAGCTGGGTGTGTGGGCGAGCCCCACCGATCCGCTCGGCGCCGAGATCATGCGCGAAGGGCTCGCGGCACTCGGTCCTGAGCACTCCGAGGTCCGCGCCCGCGCGTTGTCGATGCTCGCCCAGGGGTTGCTCCTCGCGCCGGGCGGCGCGCTGACCGAAGCCGACGCCGCCGTGGCCGCGGCCCGCGAGGCGAACGACGACGACGCACTCGGACACGCCCTCCTCGTGCGGGCGTGGGCCGTGCGCGGTGCGCTCCCCGTGGCCGAACGGCGCGTCGCGGCCGAGGAGGCCATCGCCTTCGCGCGTATCCGCGGCGATGGCTTCCACGAGATCGGATCGCTGTACCAGTACGCCAACTCGTTGTTGAGCGGCGGCGACCTCGTGGCGGCCGAGACGCAGTTCGAGCTCGCCGCCGAGTTTCGCGGCGGCCTTGAAGGCTGGGCGATCGCCGACTACCGCACCGGGCTCGCGATCGCGCAAGGACGGTTCGCCGAAGCGGTCGAGCTCTGCGAGATCGCGTACGGGCTAGGTACCGCGCTCGGCGAGAGCATCGACGGCGTGCACGCGTTGCAGCGCTGGCTGATCGCGTCGTACACCGGCGACCCCGAGCAGGCCGCCGTCTGGCTCGAGCAGGCGCAGGCGACCGCGATCGGCATGGCCCAGGCCAGCAGCGTCTACGCCGCGCTCCGAGCACCCGACGCGGCCCGCGCACTCGCCGAGTGGACGCGCGACATCCTGCCGCTCGTCCCCGACATCCTCCGCTACTCCAACGCCCACTATCTGTCGGTGGCGGCCCTCCGGCTCGACACCCTCGACGGGCTCGAGTCCACCGCGGCATACACCGAGCAGTTCGCCGGCGAGCTCCTCGGATCCGACGCGGCGATCCTCGGCGCGGCCGACGCTGCGCGCGGACGGTTCGCCGCGGTGCGCGGTGAACTCGACGCGGCCGTCGCGCTCCTCGACTCGGGGCACGCGCTCCACGAGCGATGCGGGCTCCGAGCGCTCGGGGTCGAGTCCGGGATCGACTTGGCGCGAGTGCTGCTCCGTCGCGCCGGTCCGGGCGACGCCGACCGAGCGCGCACGCTGCTCGACGCGGCCGCCACGCTCGCCGCCGACCTCGGCATGGCGCCCGCCCACGCGGAGGCCGGCGCGCTCCTCGCGGGCTGATCCGATCCCGAGCGATCAGACGGGTTCCAGCAGCACCAGCGGGATCTCGCGCTCGGTCTTCGTCTGGTACTGCGCGTAGTTGCGGTACTTCGCCGTGATCTGCGGCCAGAGCCGGGCGCGCTCGTCGGGGGTCGCGACGCGCGCCCGCATCGGCTGCTTCGCCTTTCCGCCGAGCGCGACTTCCACCTGGGGATCGGCGACGAGGTTGTGGTACCAGGCCGGGTGCACGTCGTCGCCGCCACGCGACGCCACGATCACGAGCGTCGATCCTTCTTGCACCGGCGAGGTGAGCATCACGGATCGGGGCTGCCCGCTGCGTCGGCCGGTAGTCGTGAGCTCGAGCACCGGCATGCCCCCCGCGCTCCACCCGATCTTCCCGAACGTGATCGCGAGCAGCGCGCGGTGCACGGCGTTCATCGTCTTGAGCATCACATCACTCGGCACCTCCACACCGTAGAGCGCCGATGCCTGTGCCGGGCTACTCGGTCGTGAGCGGCGTCGGGCGCCGCAGCGCGGCGACGATCCGCAAGAGCTCGGGCGCCAAGCGCTCCCCCAATCGCACGCGCGCGTCGTCGGCGACGTGCACGCCGTCGGGTCGGATCGAGCCGTCGGCTTCGAGCTCGGTGAGGATCGCCGCCAACGGCAGCGTCGCGACGTTCGGCCACCGCTCGTCCCACGCCGCGATCTGCGCGTTCCACGCGTCGATGCGGTCGGTCCGCGCCATCGGCGACCGGGCGAAGACCCCAGGGCCGAATCGCGGCGCGTCCGCCACCACGACCGCGGCACCGTGCGCGTTCGCGACGCCCACGAGCTCCGCCATGACCTCGTCGTGAGCACGGACGAACGCGTCGTCGCCGGCGACGACCCACCGATCGGAGCCGGCGAGGCGCAGCTCGGTCTGTTCGACGAAGCTGCTCACCACGAGCACCGCGTCGGGCCGGAAGCTCTCGACGAGTCCGCGCCAGTGCGCGATATCGGGACACTCGTGACGTTCGAACTCGTTGCCGTTCCACCAGCGCAGCCGATCGACCGCGACGAGCGGGCAGTTCGGCTCGCCCGCGAACAGGATGTGCATCTGCCCGGACGCGGCGGCGTCGAGCGCAGCGGCCGCGACGTACGAGGTGCTGTCGCCGATGACGAACACGCCGACCCGGCCGCCGTGCGCGGGCAGCGCGCCCGACACGATGCCGCGCTGCGCGTCGACGGCGGACGCGAGCGCGAACGATCGGACGTGGGTCACCCGTTCGCTCGCGAGGTCGAGCACCTCCATCCGCAACGCGAGGAAGTCGTGCGGCGCGGTGTCGGTGAGCAGGACCGGGACACCGGACTCGGCGATCCGCGTGACGACGGCGACGAGCTCGTCGGCGAGCTCGATGTAACGCAACACCTCGTCGTCGCCCTCGAGGTCGACCACGGTGGCTCGATCCGCGTGCGACAGGACCACCGCGACGAGGTCGAGGCCTTCGACCGACGGCGACCCTCCGCCCACCTCGCCCCCGCACGACACCACTGCACACCCGGGCCGGAGGTCGACGACATCGACACCGTGCAGACTCGCAAGGGTCGGCACCACCGTGAGATCGCCCGACACGACCCCGACCCGCAGCGGCTCGACCGCGGTGGGTGGCGTCGCCGCCACGCGCACCGGTTCGGCCGCGCCGAAGTCGGTCGCGCCCCCGGCGAGGATCGTCACGGTCCGGTCGTGCGCGACCGGGAGCGGAACGGCGGCGAACGCGACGATCGCCATCGTCGTGACGAGGACGACGGGCGCCGTGGTCGGCTCGAGGAGACGACGCCGGAACCGGATCGGGCGTTCGACGATGCGGTACGACCCGACGGCGATCGCTCCGGTGACGGCCAGCCGCACGGCGAACAGCCGCAGGCCCGTCGTGCCGGTTCGCTCTTCGTCCAACAGCTGGAACACCGGCCAATGGAAGAGGTACAGCCCATAGCTCACCCGACCGATCGCGGCGAGCGGGCGCAGTCCGAGGAACGAGCGCAGCGGGCCGGGCACGGTGGTCGCGACGACGACGGTCGCCGACAGCAGCGCGATCCCGACGAGACCACCGTCGTAGAGCCACGGTGTCGCGACATCGACGGTCGTCGCGAGCACGCAGAGCGCGACCAACGCGGCACCGCCGCACCACCCCATCACGCGTGCCGAGGCGACGCGCACGAGGTCGACGCGCACCGTCAGCAACGCTGCGAGCGCTCCGAGCAGCAGCTCGGCAGCGCGAGTGTGCGTGCCGTAGTAGACGAGGTCGCGCGACCCGCTGAGCAGCGTGGCGAGCACGCTGACGGCGAGCAACGACGCGACAGCGGCGGCGAACGCGCGTCGCCCGACGCGCAGCGCGCCGGCGGCGACGATCGGGAAGACGAGGTAGAACTGCTCCTCGATCGCGAGCGACCAGAAGTGCTGCACCGGGCTCGGCGCCGCGAACAGATCCGTGTAGCTCGCGTCGGTCGTGATGAAGCGCCAGTTCGCCCAGTGCGTGAGCGCGGCCCACAGGTCGATCCGCGCCGCGCTTCGCTGTGCCTCATCGACCAGCCACGGCGCGAGCCCGATCACGAGCAGCAGGCACGCCAACGCGCCCGGCGCGAGTCGTCGTAGCCGTCGGGCCCAGAACTCGAACGGCGCGACCCGCCCCGTCGCCGCATGCTCTGCGAGCAGGAGGCGGGTGATCAGGAACCCCGACAACGTGAAGAACAGCGAGACGCCGAGGAACCCGCCCGACGCCACCGCGAACCCGCCGTGGAACACCAAGACGGCGCCGACCGCGAGCGCGCGCAGACCGTCGATCCCCGGCTCGTAGTCGAACCCGAGTCGCGCCTCGCGAGGCTCCGCCGTCATCCCCCCGCCCCCGTGAAGCCGAGGATGATGACAGAGAAGTGACCGGGCCGACAACGGTCGGCGCCGGCCGGGTCAGGTGCGGACGAGTCGGTAGAGCGGCACCGGCGCCGCGACGCCGCGCACGAAGACCGGGCCGAGCTCGTGGAGATCGACGTCGACGGCTCGCAGATCGGCCGCCTCGACGAGCATCTGCGACACCACCAGCTCACCCGCACCCGCGATCGCGGCGATGCGCGCGGTGAGGTTCACGTCGTGGCCGATGAGGTCGTCGCCCCGGCGGCGGGGCGATCCCCAGTGGACGCCCATCCGCACCCACAGCGGCAGGTCGCGACCGGCTTCGGCCGCGAACTGCTCTTGGAGCGTCAGGCAGGTGGTGACGGCGGCGCACGGGTCCGCGAACCAGAGGAACAGTCCGTCGCCGAGCTCCTTCACGACGCGGGCGTCCGTGGGGAGGTGCGCGCGCACGATGGCGTCCTGGCGGTCGAGCACCGCGAGCGCGCGCTCGTCGCCTTGCTGCTCGGTGAACTGCGTGAAGCCGACGATGTCGGTGAACACCAACGCGCCGGGCGGCTGCGCGCTCATCGGCACCGCACGTCGATGCGACCCGTGACTGTCTCGATGTCGACGGCACCGTCGGTGCCCGGCGCGCACTCCGATCTCGTGCGTCCCGACGTGCTCACGACGTGCACTGCCGGCGTGCTCCCGACCGGGAGGTCGACCTCGACCGCGCCCGACACGCTGCGCACGGTCAGCGACGACGACGCGTCGGCGCCGATCCGGATCCGGCCCGAACCCGTGTGCACGACGGCGCCGCCCACCCGCCCCGCGACGACGCGACCCGAACCGTTGTCGGCCACGAGTGAGCCCGCGCGACCGACCTCGATGCGTCCGCTCGTCGCGACGACCCGGCACTCCCCCGCGCAATCGTCGACGACGACAGCGCCGGACGCGCTGCGTACGTCGACGCTCACGGCGCGCCCGATCTCGACGCGCCCCGACGACGTCGTGACGCGAACGTCGCCGAACGAACCGTCGAGCACGACCCTCCCGCTCGACGCGCCCACCGTGACGTGGGTGCCCTCCGGGCACTCGATCTCGACGCGGTCGCTGGGCCCGCCGTCGACGGTCAGGACCCCGGCGGCATCGGTGGTGGAGTCACCCCCGCGCACCACGACGTCGTGGCGCGGCCGCGCGACGACGTGGACACGTCCGCTCCGGCTCGAGACCATGATGCGCTGCGGATCACCGGACATCGACGGCGGAGCCTACGACCGCGGCGCCTCGAGCGGCTCGAAGATCAGATCGAGCGCCCGCTGCACCGAGCGGTCGACATCGCGGATCGAGCAGCGTCCGAGCGCCCACGACCGCAAGCGCGTGAACATGACGCTGTTGGCGGTCTCGATGATCGCGGCGGCGGTCGCCGTGTCGTACGACGAGAGTGCGCCCATCAGCGTCGCGGCGTTCCGCCGGCCGAACTGCTCGAACAGGGCGCGGGCGTTGACGTCGCTCGTGCCCTCGAGCACCGTGACGACGCGCATCACGTGCGGGTGACGCTCGAACGCCCGCACCGCCCGACGCATGAGCGCCCGCAGCCGCGCCTCGTCGGAGGTCGCCTCACCGCCGCGCGCACCCGCCGTCGGGTACCCCGCCGCCCACTCGCCGAGAGCCGCGGCGTAGAGGTGCTCCTTCGACGCGAAGTACCGGTAGATCGTGGCGAGCGCCACCCCGGCCCGGGCCGCGATGTCGCGCATCTGGATCGCGTCGTACTCGGCGCCGTCGAGCAGCTCGAGGGCGGCGCGCACGATCCGGTGCCGCCGGTCCTGCTGGCTGCGGGGAAGCTGCTCCGGTTCGACCGAGACGACGTCGGCGGCCACGGTCCCATCTTACTAGAACCGGGTTCTGGTTCTGGTGTACGGTGGGGCCATGGCCACGAGCGAGCGCTACACGATCATCTCCGCCGACACCCACGCCGGAGCCAACCACGAGACGTACCGGGAGTACCTCGATCCCGCGTTCCACGAGGACTTCGACGCGTGGCGCGGCCGCTACAAGAACCCGTGGAAGGACCTGCGCGACACCAACCTGCGCGTCCGCAACTGGGACGACGAGCGGCGCGACGCCGACCAGCTCGCCGAAGGCGTCGTGGGCGAGGTGATCTTCCCGAACACCGTGCCCCCCTTCTATCCGGGCTTCGTGTTGTTCGCGGGTCCGCCCAAGCCCGATGAGTACGCGCACCGGCGCGCCGGGATCCACGCGCACAACCGGTGGCTCGTCGACTTCTGCGCCCGCAAGCCGGCACAGCGCGCCGGCATCGGTCAGTTCTTCCTCAACGACATCGACGACGCGATCGAGGACGCGACCTGGATCAAGGAGCACGGGTTGCGCGGCGGCGTGCTGCTCCCCACCGTCGCCCCCGACGTCGACTGGGTGAAGCCGCTCTACCACCCCGACTACGACCGGCTGTGGGCCGCACTGCAAGACCTCGACGTCCCGGTGAACCTGCACTCGGGCACCGGCTCACCCAACTACGGCCGGTTCCCGTCGGTCCCGATGATCATGATCAGCGAGGTCGGCTTCTACGGGTCGCGCGCGTTCGTGCACATGCTGCTGTCGGGCGTGTTCGAACGGTTCCCGCGCCTGCGGTTCGTGATGACCGAAGGTTCGGCCGCGGCGCTGCCCCCGATGCTTGCCGAGCTCGACCGCATCATCGCCAACGTGCGCAAGGGAGCGATCGGCGAGCTCAAGTACACCGACGAGAACTCGCTCCCGCGTTCGGCCACCGAGTACTTCCAGCAGAACGTGTGGATCGGTTCGAGCTTCCCCGGCCCGAAGGACTGGGAGGCACGCACGGTGATGGCACCGGGTCGCTTCATGTGGGGCAGCGACTACCCGCACGACGAGGGGACCTCGCCGTTCACCCGCGAGAGCCTGCGGGCGGTGTTCCACGCCACCCCCGAAGACGAGCTGCGCGACGTGTTCGCGGGCAACGCGGCGAAGCTCTACGACTTCGACCTCGACGCGCTCGCGCCGCTCGCCGCGCAGTACGGCCCCACGGTCGACGAGATCGCCACGCCGCTCACCGAGCTGCCCGCCGAACCGAACTCCGCGCTCCTCAAGGCCGCCGCACTCCCGGGCGGGCTCTGATCGAACCCTGATCGAGCCCCGCCGCTACGGCTCCCACACGTAGGAGATCGAGATCCCCATCGCGCCCGCGATCGCGTTCTCGTTCGAATATCGCGCGGTCAGCTGGATCGCCGTTCCTGCGGTCACGTTCGTCGGCGTGGTGCAGTACGTGATCTCGTGGAGCATGCCGTCCATGTAGACCGCGGTCGGCCGGCACACCTCGGTGCCGTTCTGCGTGAGGATCAAGTCGATGCCGCCGTCGTGGAGGTGGCCGCCCGTGAACAGCCGCACGCCGTTGCGCGGCGCGGTGTACGAGATCGACTTCGAGTGGATGCTGCCGACGCCGCCGCCACCGGGGACGTTGTACTCCGAGTCACCCCAGCAGTTGTCGACGTCGTAGAAGTATGAGGTCAACGGCTTTGCCGCCGCGAGATCGGCACCCGTGACGTAGTCGATCTCGTACTCGATGTACACGGTGTGCGTCGCCGTCGACATGTTCATGATGTGCCACAGCGCGCTCCACTGGTCGGTCGCTCCGACCTTGTACGCGTAGTCGGTACCGAAGCTCACCGGAGTCCGCTCGGCGCCGGCACCCGCGAACCGGTTCGGGAGCCCCGAACACAGCGAGTCGGGGCGGCTCGAGTCCATGAAGACCGTGTGGTGCAGGTGCACGTTGTGATGGCCTTCGGATGTTCCGTCGCCGTGGATCACGTCGAAGCGCATCCCCACGATCCCGAACGCGCCCGTGGGCTTCGGGATGTTCGACTGGGTCGACTCGCTCTGCGATCCCGGGGATCCTTCCGGTGCGAGGACGAACGGACCGAGGCGGAACGACGCGGTCTGCACCGTCGGCGCCGCGGCGACCGTGACGGTCACGCTGTTCGAGCCCGACGGCGCGTACGCCCCGTCGCCCGAGTACTGCGCCGTGATCGCGTGGGGGCCGACCGCGAGCGTGCTCGTGCTGATCTGCCCGCTGCCGGCGACGAGCGCCACAGAACCGAGCGACGCCGCACCGTCGAAGAACTCGACCGTTCCGGTCGGTGTCCCGGACGCGGCTCCCACCGTCGCGGTGAGCTGCACGGGTTGGCCCGCGACCGGTGTGGTGTCGTCGGCGCCGACCGTCGTGGTCGTCGACTGCACGGGGCTGCCGTCGTCTTCGATGATGGTCCCGACCCCGATGGCGTCGGCGAGCACTGCGGGACCCGTCAGGTTCGAGAGCCGGATCTCGAACGTCTCGTCACCTTCCGCGACCGTGTCCGGGAACACGATCGCCGACACGATCTTCTGCACCGGCGTCAACCCCGACGCCAACGCGGGCTTGAAGACGAGTGTCTTGGTCTCGCCGAACATGTCGCGCACATCGGTGCCCGGCGGCAACGCACCACTCTTGTAGTTGCCGGTCGCGCTCACCGGCACGATCCGGTAGTCGACCGTGACCTGCGCCGCCGCCTGCTGCGACAACGCCACCCGGAACTTCACGATGCGCTTCGTCACATCGCCCTCGTGGATCGACGCATCGCCCACCGACAACCGGTTCGCAGCATCGACGTCGTCGTCGACGATCGTCCCCACACCCACACCGTCACCGATCGTGTAGCCCGCCGACGGGTTCGACAACGTGACCGTGAACGTCTCCGTCGGCTCCGCGACCGTGTCCGAATACACCGTCACCGCGACATCGCGCGCGACGCGTCCCGGCAAGAACGTCAACGTCTTCGTCAACCCACCCTTGTGGTTCACATC
>DASUMP010000282.1:0-2699 GCA_036277635.1 Acidimicrobiia bacterium
AACGACGTCGGGGTCGGCCGTCCGCGTGACGCGCCAGAGTTTCGTGTTTCGTAATCGCGAGACGGTGGGCAGCGAGCGGATCTCGTGATTGGGTGCACAGGTGACGGTCGAGGTGGTCCTGCCGGTGTTGAACGAAGTCGAGGCGCTCCCGACTGTGCTCGCCGGCCTCCCGGCGGCGTATCGCGCGATCGTCGTCGACAACGGCTCCACGGACGGCTCGGCCGCTGTCGCGCACGAGCTCGGTGCGACCGTCGTGACGGCATCGCCGCGCGGTTTCGGGGCGGCGTGCCATGCGGGGCTGCTCGCCGCCACGTCCGACATCGTGTGCATCATGGACGCCGACGGCAGCTTCGCCGGGGCGGATCTCCCGCGTGTCGTGGACGTGGTCGAGCGGGGGGCGGCCGATCTCGCGCTCGGCCGTCGGCGCGCTGATCGCGGCGCGTGGCCTCCGCACGCGCGGGCCGGGAACGCGATCCTCGCGGCGCTCCTCAGGAGTCGAGCTCGGCTCCCGCTGCACGATCTCGGACCGATGCGCGCCGCACGACGAGCGGACCTGCTCGAGCTGGGGATCGTCGATCGGCGTTTCGGCTACCCGCTCGAGATGGTGCTGCGGGCTCGACGCGCGGGTTGGCGCATCGTCGAGATCGACGTCGGATACGCACCGCGCATCGGCCGTTCGAAAGTGACCGGCACGGTGCGAGGGACACTCCGAACGGTCCGCGACATGACGCGCGTCGCGCGCGAGCTCGCATGACCGCCGTCGAGGTGCCCGTCACGATCGTCGTGATGGCGAAGGCCCCGATGGCGGGACACGTGAAGACGCGCCTGACGCCGCCGTGCACGCCCGCGGATGCGGCGACGATCGCGCGTGCTGCGCTCGAGGACACGGTCGTGGCCGCCCTCGCCGCCGGCTGCCGACGCCCGGTCGTGGCCATCGACCGCCCGCAGCTGTGGCGCGACGAGCGTGTCGACGTGCTCGCGCAACGCGGCGACGGGCTCGACGAACGCATCGCGGCGGTGTTCGCCGAGCTGCCGGGCTCGGTGCTCCTCGTGGGGATGGACACGCCCCAGGTCGCTCCCTCCACGCTGCGATCGGCCGCGACCCGCCTGGTCGACGGACCCGAGGATGCAGTGCTCGGCCGCGCGCCCGATGGTGGCTTCTGGGCCGTCGGCCTCCGAGTCAGCGACCCCCGCCCCTTTCTCGGGGTGCCCATGAGCACGGCCCGCACGGGCGCGGTGCAGCGCTCCCGGTTGGACGCGCACGGGTACACCGTCGCCGAGCTCCCGCAGGTACGCGACGTCGACACATGGGTCGATGCGTGCGCCGTCGCGCGGGCCGCACCGCACACCGCGTTCGCCGCAGCGGTCTCGGCGGTGCACGACCGGTTGACGGTCCGGACGTGAGCCTCGTGTTGCGCAGCGCGCGCGGCGCCGCAGTGTCGGGCGCCGACTGGCTGGGCGTGGCCCGCGGCGCGGACGCGCGCGTCTTGGACCACGCGCGCGGTCCCGTGCTCGACGTGGGGTGCGGTCCGGGTCGTCACGCGCGCGCGTTGCTCGAGCGGGGCGTCCCGACGCTCGGCATCGATGTGACGCCACCCGTGGTCGAGCTCGCCCGCGCTCGCGGCGTCGACGTCCTCCAACGCTCCGCGTTCGAGCGTGTCCCTCGCCGCGGCGCCTGGGGCACCGTGTTGCTCCTCGACGGCAACGTCGGCATCGGCGGCGACCCGCAGGTGCTGCTCACGCGTGTCCGTGAGCTGGTCGCAGCCGACGGACGTGCGCTCGTCGAGTGCGTCGGACCGCGCGTCGAACCCGAGTCGCACGCGGCGCGCCTCGAGGTCGGTGGACGCGCCGGTCCGTGGTTCCGGTGGTGCACGGTGGGCATCGACGAGCTCGGACCGCTCGCCGTCGCGTCCGGCTTTGCCGTTGGCGCGCAGTGGCACGACGAAGGGCGCTGGTTCGCGCGCCTCGACCGGGTCGGCACCGCGTGAACACGCGCCGGCGTGTGGGCGACGCGGTGCGCGAGCGACTGACGTTCGACTCGCCGTTGCACGAGCCGCGCGTCGCAGCGGTGCTCGGCATCGCACTCGGCATGGCGTTCACGATCTGCTTCGTCACGGGTGTCGTCTCGCATCTCGTGCAGGACCCGGGCGGGTGGTTCCACTGGCCGAGCCGGCCCGCCGGCCTCTACCGGTTCACGCAGGGACTCCACGTCGCGACCGGGATCGCGAGCATCCCGTTGCTGCTCGCGAAGCTCTGGGTCGTGTATCCGAAGCTGTTCTCGTGGCCGCCGGTCGAGTCGGTCGCTCATGCGATCGAGCGGATGATGCTCGTCCCACTGATCGGCGGAGGTCTGCTGCTGGTCTTCACCGGCCTCGGCAACATCAACCTCTACCGCCCGTGGGACTTCTCCTTCCGCTCCGGGCACTACGCCGCGGCGTGGGTCGCGATGGGCGCACTCGTCGTGCACGTCGCCGCCAAGTGGGTGACCACCCGCTCGTCGTTCGCGCGCGCGCCGGCGCGCCTCGAACCCGAACCGGAGTCGAGGGTCGAACACCCGCCCGACGGACTCGATCGGCGGTCGTTCCTCACCACCGTGTTCGCCACGAGCGCGCTGCTCACGCTCGTGACGGTCGGCCAGACGTTCGCGCCGCTCCGCCGTCTCGCGCTGCTCGCACCCCGCCGGCCCGACGTCGGGCCGC
>DASUMP010000283.1:0-4966 GCA_036277635.1 Acidimicrobiia bacterium
CGCGACGCTCGCGGAGTCGGCGGCACGCGAGGCGCTGCGCGATGCGTGCTCGGCACCGGTGATCGCGCGCGACCTGCACGTCACGTATCTCGCGCTCGCGCGTGTCGGACCCGTGCGCGCGACCGCCGTCACGCTCGCGGCGTCGGCGGCGGATGCGGGCCCGCCGTTCGGCACCGCGCACGTCGACGTGATCGATGCGGGCAACGACGACCGCCTCACCACGACGGCTCGCGTGGTCGCCACGCTCGCCACGGGCTCGGAGCGATGAAGGGCGGCGGCCAGAGCGACGTCGGCCTCGGGGTGGCCCGGGTCTTCGGCGCCGTGATCCGCGAGGTCGGCGACCCCGACGCGGGTCGCATCGAGCTCGAGTCCCTCGCGCCCGTGCACCCGCACCTCGCCGACGACGCGGCTCGTGGACGGATCCGCACCGCCGCGCTCCTCGGACTCATCGACAACGTCGGTGGCCTGTGCGGCGGGCTCGCCGCGTTGCCGCACGGCTGGGTCGTGTCGACCAACCTGATGTTCCGGCGCGTCGACGGGGACCTCCCGCCCGCCCGCGCAATCCGGATGCGCTCACGGGTCCTGCGCGCGGGACGCAACGCGGTCGTCACCGCGATCGAGGCGCGCGACGCCGACACCGGCACCGCCGTCGCCGACGCGGTGCTCACATCGTCGATCCTGGTCCCCGGCGACGGCGTCCCCGAGTGGACACGACCGGTCGTGCTCGACCCCGGTGCCCTGCCCGTCGCCGACCTCGCACCGCTGCCGGAGTGGGCCGGCGTCGTGCCCGCCGGCGGCGAGAGCGTGGAGCTCCCGGTGCGCGACGAGCTGCGCAACCCGTGGGGGATCGTGCACGGCGGCATGGTCGCGCTGCTCGTCGACGTCGCCGCGCAGCACGAAGCACGCGCCGCAGGCGCGACGACGTCGATCACCACCGACGTGGTGCTGCACTTTCTCGCGCCGGCACGGACCGGACCGGTGCGAGCCGTCGCGCGCGCGATCGGTGCGCGCGCTGACGGACGAGTGAGCCGGGTCGAGGTGCGCGACCGCGGTGCCGCCGATCGGGTCGTCGCGTTCGCGATCGCCACCGCCCGGACGCCGTGACGATCAGCTGCTGTTCGCCCCGATGCGACCCATCGCCCCCGACTCGTAGTCTTCGAACGCCTGGGCGATCTCGGCCTTCGTGTTCATGACGAACGGCCCGTAGCGCACCACAGGCTCGCGCAACGGCTCACCTGCGAGCAGGAGCGCTTCGAGCCCCTCGGGGCCCGCCACCAGCGCGACCTCGTCGCCGGCGCCGTAGACGACCGCGTTGCCCGCGCCGATCTCGGAGCCGTCGGCGCGCAGTGAACCGCGGAACACCCACGTGAACGCGTTCGCGGTCTCCCCGACGGGCACGCTCGCGGTCGCGCCGGGATCGAGGCGCAGGTGCACGTAGGTGATGGGCACGTGCGTGTCGGCGGGGCCGTGCACGCCGAACGCGTCGCCCGCGATCACCGTGGCGGTGCCGCCGGGGATCGCGACGCGCGGGATCGCTTCGGCGCGCAGGTCCTGATAGCGCGGGGCCTGCATCTTGTGCGCCGCGGGCAGGTTCACCCACAGCTGGAAGCCGTGCATCCGCCCACCGCTCTCCTGGAGGCCGCGCGACGGCATCTCGGAGTGCACGACGCCGGCCCCTGCGGTCATCCACTGCACGTCGCCCGGGCGCATCACACCGTGGTTGCCCGCGGAGTCCCGGTGCTCGGACTCCCCTTCGAGCAGGTAGGTCACGGTCTCGAAGCCCCGGTGGGGATGGTCGGGCGCGCCGACCGCTTCGCCCGGTGCGACCTCGTTCGGACCCATCTCGTCGAGCAGGAGGAACGGGTCGATCATCGAGACGATCGCGGTGGGGAAAGGCCGCCGGACCCAGAAGCCGCCGCCCTCGAGCGTGCGCACGCCTTCGATCACGCGCGCGATGGGGCGGACGCGCGCCGTCGTTCCGGTGTCGGTCATGGGCCGGTCAACACCGTTCGGCCGCCCCGGATTCCGCGCCGCCGCGCGCCGTCACTCGTCGGCGACGTGGACGATCACTTTGCCGATGTTGGCGCCGGTGAAGAGCTTGCGCAGTGCCTCCGGCGCGTGCTCGAGGCCCTCGGTGACGTCGACCCGCGAAACGAGGCTGCCGTCGTGCACCCACTGCGCGAGCTGGAGGATGCCTTCGAGGAAGCGCGGCGCGTAGTCCAAGAGGATGAACCCCTGGATCTTCACGCGGCGGGGCACGACGTTGGCGAAGTTGCGCGGTCCGGGAGCGAGCTCGGTGTCGTTGTAGCGGGAGATGGCGCCGCACGCGATCACGCGGGCGTGGTCGCGGACCTGTCCGAGCACGATGTCGAGGATGTCGCCACCGACGTTGTCGAAGTAGATGTCGATCCCGTCGGGGGCCAGCTCACGGAGCCGGGCGTCGACATCGTCGGCCTTGTAGTCGATGCACGCGTCGAAGCCGAGCTCGTCGACCACCCACCGACACTTCTCGGCGCTGCCCGCGATGCCGATCACGCGACACCCGGCGACCTTGGCGAGCTGTCCGGCGATCGACCCGACGCCGCCGGCGGCACCCGACACCACGAACGTCTCGCCCGCCTGCGGGACGCCGATGTCGAACACCCCGAAGTACGCGGTGAGTCCGGTGATCCCGAAGACGCTCAACGCGTCGGCGAGCGCGAGGTCGGGCGGGATCCGCATCGCGTCGGTCCCGGTGTCGGCGCCGATCAGCGCGTAGTCCTGCCAGCCGAGCATGCCGAAGACGTGCGCACCGACCGGGTACTCGTCGGTGCGCGACTCCACGACGACGCCGGCGGCGCCGCTGCGGATCACCTCGCCCATCGCGATCGCCGGCAGGTAGGTGTCGCGGCTCATCCACCCCCGCTGCGCGGGGTCGCACGACACGTAGAGCACGCGCACCAGCGCTTGCCCATCGGCGGGGACCGGCGCCGAGACCTCCTCGAGGCGGAAGCACTCGTCGTCGGGAACGCCGTGCGGGCGCTGCGCGAGCACGAGGCGACGATTCGGTGCAGAGTCGGTCATGGCGCAGAGCCTAGAGGGAGGCCTGGAGTACCGTTCCGCCGTGACCGCGGAGCAGGTACCGAGCGCGGGCTATCTCCCACCGGCGCTCAACCCGTTCGAACCCGGCTTCTTCGACGATCCGTACGCGCAGTACCGCGCCGTGCGCGCCGCCGATCCCGTGCACCTCTCGCCCATCGGCGTGTGGGCACTGTTCCGCTACGAAGACGTGCAACGCGTGCTGCGCGACCCGCGCCTGTCGGTCGAGGAGCGCCACGCGCGCGAATCGATCGCGCCGCCGACCACGCCGGAGATGCAAGCACTGGTCGAGCGCCGGCGCGAGCGCGGCAGCCGATCGATGCTCAACCTCGATCCTCCCGACCACCATCGCCTGCGCCGTCTGGTGCAGAAGGTGTTCACCCCACGCATGGTCGAGTCGCTGCGCCCGCGGGTGCACGAGCTGGTCGACGAGCTGTTGACGAGCGCGCTGGCCCGCGACGGTCGCTCGTTCGACGTCATCGAGGATCTCGCGTTCCCGCTGCCGTTCGTCGTGATCTCCGAGATGATGGGCATCCCGGAAGGACGCGACCGCTTCGAGCTGCGCGCGTGGTCCGGCGCGCTCGTGCGCACGTTCGACCCGGTCATCACCCCCGACGAGGTGATGGCGGCGATGGACGCCGGCGAGCACATGGGTGCATACCTGGCCGAAGTCATCGAGTGGAAGCGCGACCACCCCGCCGACGACCTGCTGAGCGCGCTGATCGCCGCCGAAGACGAGGGCGACCGCCTCACCGAGGACGAGCTGATCGACCAGGTCGCGCTGCTGTTCATCGCCGGTCACGAGACGACCGTCAACCTGGTCGGCAACGGCACGCTCGCGCTGCTGCGCCACCGCGAGCAGCTCGAACTGTTGCGCGGCGACGCCGCGCTCGTCCCGAACGCGATCGAGGAGCTGCTGCGCTACGACAGCCCGGTGCAGATGTCGCGCCGGGTCACCCTCGCCGACCTCGAGATCGGTGAGCACGTGATCCCGGCCGGGCACTTCGTGATGACGTGTCTCGGCGCGGCCAACCACGACCCCGAGGTGTTCGGGCCCGACGCCGACGACCTCGACCTGCGGCGGTCGAACGCGCACCAGCACGTGTCGTTCGGCGGCGGCGTGCACCACTGTCTCGGCTCGGCGCTCGCGCGCCTCGAAGGTCAGGTCGCGATCGGCGAGCTCGTCGCGCGCTTCCCCGAACTCGCGCTCGCGACCGACTCGGTGCAGTGGAACGGCCGCATCGTGCTGCGCGGCCTCGCCACGCTGCCGGTCACCGTCTCCGCGTAACCCCCAGCAGGGGGTGGAGGCGGCTCGGGGGCCACGCGCCGTCGCGGCGGTACGCCGCTACCTCGAAGGGGTTGCGGTAGTACGCCGCGCCCTCGACGAGCCGGAACCACGGCTGGTCGCGATGACGCACCCACAGTGCGGTGCCGTAGACCGCGCCGCCGAGCATCCAGCCGCCGTAGAGCACCGGGAACAGCGGTCCGAGCGCGCGCGCTTGCGTCACGTGCAACCCCTCGTGGCGGTCGACGAGCTGGCGCCGGCGCCGTCCGCGCGTCGTCGAGACGTCGACCTCGCCGGCACCGGTCACGACGTTGCCCATCGAGAGGGCGAACCCACGCCGCAGTGTGAACCCGCGCGCGTACACGTGGCGGTTCCGGCGCCGGCTCAGGTCGTCGACGTAGCCAGGATCGCCTCGCAGCGCGCTCGCGCCGTGGAGCGCGAGCGCCGCGGTCGTGTTCACCAACGACCAGGTCGAGTCGACGACGAACGCGCCGACACCGCCGACGCGCCGCCAGTCGTACGTTGCGCGCGCACCGCTGATCGCGCCGTTCAGTCCACCCGCGATCGCACCCACCGGCGCGGCCCCGAAGGGACGGGTCACGA
>DASUMP010000284.1:0-7771 GCA_036277635.1 Acidimicrobiia bacterium
GTAGAGCTCGGTGAAGACCCGGCAGTAGTGCTCACCAGTGAGCTTGCTCACCGCGTACGGCGAGCGGGGAAGGAGCGGCGCCGACTCGGGGGTCGGCAGCTGTTCCGCGCCGCCGTACACGCTGCTCGAGCTCGCGAACACGACCCGGCGCGCGCCGGCTGCGTGCGCGCCGCGCAGCACGCACAGCGTGCCGTGCCCGTTGACCGTGTCGGTGGGCAGCGGGTTCTCGACCGAGCGGGCGACCGCGCCGAGCGCGCCGAGGTGGAACACCAGCTCGCACCCCTCGACCGCGGTCGCAACCGCGTCGGGGTCGGCGACGCTCGCCTCGATCAACGCCACGTCGGGACGGAGGTGCTCGCGACGACCGGTGCTGAGATCGTCGAGGACGCGCACCGCGTGGCCGCGAGCCACGAGCGTGTCGACGAGGTGGGAGCCGATGAATCCGGCGCCCCCGGTGACGAGTGCGGTGCCGGGCTGCTCCACGGCCGCGCACGGTACCAGCGCGCGTCGTGTGGAGATCGTGTGCCGACCGGCGCCGGGAGCCGGTCGGGGTGCGGCGGCGCCGTAGCCTGGGTCCGTGCACGCGCGCCGCCTCACCCGTCGACTCATGGTGGGCACCGTGCCGGTCGGTGGTGGCGCGCCGGTCAGCGTGCAGTCGATGACCACCACCAAGACCGCCGACGTCGACGGCACGCTCGCGCAGATCTACGCGCTCGCCGCCGCCGGCGCCGACATCGTGCGCTGCACCTGCAACGACGAAGCCGCTGCGGAAGGGCTCGCGCAGATCGTGCCCCGCTCGCCGGTGCCGATCGTCGCCGACATCCACTTCCAGTACCGGCTCGCGCTCGGCGCACTTGAAGCCGGTGTGCAGGCGCTGCGGCTCAACCCCGGCAACATCCGGCGGCCCGAGCACATCAAGGCCGTCGCCGCCGAGGCGCGCGACCGCGGCGTACCGATCCGCATCGGCGTCAACGCCGGGTCGCTCGACCCCGCGATGGCGGAGCAGCACGGCGGGATCACCCCCGAGGCGCTCGTCGCCTCCGCGATGCACGAGCTCGACCTGTTCCGCGAGGTCGACTTCGACGACGTGAAGATCTCGGTGAAGGCGTCGAACGTCGCGCTGATGATCGACGCCTACCGGCTGCTCGCCGACACGACCGACCATCCGCTGCACCTCGGCGTCACCGAAGCCGGACCGCCACCCGCGGGGCTGGTGAAGTCGACCGCCGGGATCGGCACGCTGCTCGCCGAGGGCATCGGCGACACGATCCGCTACTCGCTCACCGCCGATCCGGTCGAGGAGGCGCGGGCCGGCCGCACGCTGCTCGAGGCGCTCGGGTTGCGCGAGCGCAAGGGCCTCGATCTGATCGCGTGCCCGTCGTGCGGGCGCGCCGAGGTGGATGTCATCAAGGTCGCGTCCGAGGCGCAGGCGGCGCTCGAGTCGCGCAACATCCCGCTGCAGGTCGCGGTGATGGGGTGCGTCGTGAACGGTCCCGGCGAGGCACGCGAAGCCGACCTCGGGATCGCCGCGGGGCGCGGCAAGGGCCACCTGTTCGTGCGGGGCCAGGTCGTGCGGGTCGTGCCCGAAGCCGAGATGGTCGCCGCGCTCGTCGCCGAGGCCGAAGCGATCATGGCCGAAGGCATCGACGCGCGGCTCGCGGCCGCCGACGTCGATGCCGAGGCGATCGCGGCGGCGACGCGCGACGAGCTGTTGCAGATCCAGGGCACCGACGCGAACCAATCCGCCGCGCGCATCGCACGCATCCGGGCCGTGGCCGGCGACGAGTGACCCCGGCGACTGACGCCACGGTGCCCGCGCCGGCGCGCGTCCCGGGCATGTGCTCGATCATCGTCCCCGCGTACAACGTCGAACGCTGGGTCGCGGCTGCGCTCGACTCCGCGCTGACGCAGACGTATCGACCACTGGAGGTCGTCGTCGTCGACGACGGCTCCACCGACGGCACCGCTGCCGTCCTCGCGCGCTACGCCGACCACCCCGACGTCGTGCTCGTCAGCCAGGAGAACCGCGGTCTCGCGGGCGCGCGCAACGCCGGCCTCGCAGTGGCGCGGGGCGAGTACGTCGGCCTCCTCGACGCCGACGATCTCTGGGACCCCGAGCGGACGACGCGCTGCATCGAGCGCTTGGCGCGCGACCCCGACGTCGGGTGGGTCACGAGCGATCTGCGGGTGCTCGAGGGGGAGGTCCGCACCGACGAGACGCAGTACCGGGACCGGCGGCGCCAGCCGTTCGTCGACGACGACCAGCTGCGCGTGATCGTCCGCGACAACTTCGTGTGCCACTCGGCGGTGATCCGCCGCGACCTCTTCGACCGGTTCGGTCCGTTCGACGTCGCGTTGCGGCGCGCCGAGGACTACGACCTCTGGATCCGGTTCTTGCTCGGCGGCAGCCGGGTCGCGCTCGTCGACGAGCCGCTCGGCTGGTACCGGATCCGCCCCGACAGCCTCAGCGCCGACCTCGACGCACAGTGGAGCGCCCACCTCGCGGTGCTCGAGAAGCACCTCGACGCGTTGACGGCTCGCGGCATCGGCGTCCCCGTCGCCGTCGCGCGCGACATCGCGCAGGTGCGGGCGCGGCGCGGCGATCGTCGGGGTGCGGCGCGCGCGGCGTTGCAGGCGGCCCGCGCCCCCGACGTGCGGCTCGTCGCGCGCACCCGCCTGCTCCTCGGGGCGGCGCGGGCGCGAGCCGGTCTGTCCGTCTGAGCGGGCCACGTAGCATCGCGACGAGCCCGCGACCGAGGACGCACGCGCACCCATGGCCGTCGACACACCCGAGCTGGGATTCGACACGATCGGCAACGCCACGCTGATCGCCTACGACGGCGGTCCCGTCCTCGCCACCGATCCGTGGCTCGACGGCTCGCCCTACTTCGGGAGCTGGACGCTCTCGCACGAGGTCCCCGCCGAGCAGCGCGCCGCGATCGCTGCGTGCGAGTACGTGTGGATCTCCCACGGGCACCCCGACCACCTCTCGATGGAATCGCTCGCGCCCCTGCGCCACGCGCAGCTGCTCCTGCCCGATCACGTCGGGCACCGGATCCGCGACGCCCTCGTCGCCGACGGCTACTCGGTGCGCGTCCTCGCTGACCGCACGTGGCACCAGCTGTCGCCGCGGGTGCGGGTCGCGTGCGTCGCTGACCCGAACCAAGACGGCGTGCTCCTCGTCGATCTCGACGGCGTGCTCGTCGTCGACGCGAACGACGCGAGCGAGCGGGGCTGGGAGTACTGGGTGCGGCGGGAGGTGCGTTCCCATCGGGTCGCGTTCCTGCTCGCGCTCTCCGGCTACGGCGACGCCGACATGCTCAACTATCTCGACGAGTCCGGCGCGCGCATCGAGCCGTACGCGGCGCGCAAGGTGCCGCCCGGGCCGGCGATCCAGCGCCGGGTCGACTGGTTCGGCGCCCGCTACTTCGTGCCGTTCGCGTCGATGCACCGCTACCAGCGCGCCGACAGCGTGTGGGCCAACGAGTACACGACCCCGGTCAGCGAGCACGCGCGCGGCTTCGCGTCGACGCGCGCCGAGATCCTTCCCGCGTTCGTGCGCTACGACTGTCTCGCCGGCACCGCCACGGCGCTCGACCCGCCGGAGGCCGTGCTGTCGGTGCGCGAACCCGCCGAGTTCGGCGACGACTGGGCCGAGTCGCTCACCGCCGACGACCGCGCCGCCATCGACGCCTACTTCGGCGCGATCACCACCCTGCGCGACGTCGTCGATCGGATCGAGCTCGCGGTCGGGGCCACCGAGCACGTCGTCACGACCGGCGGTCGTACCGGTCGGGCCGTGCGCTTCGAGGTGCCGCGCGCGTCGCTGATGGCCGCGGTGCGATGGCAGGTGTTCGACGACCTCCTCATCGGCAACTTCATGCGCACCCGCCTGATCGGCGACTGGCCGACCGGCTCGCTCAACCCCGATTTCACCGCCACGGTGTGCAAGTACGCCGACAACGGTCTCGCCCGCACGCCCGCCGAGCTGCGCGCGTACACCGCCGCGTACTGGCGGCGCGCGCCGCTCGACATGGCCCGCCACGAGCTGCGCACGCGCAGTGCCGGCCTCGTCCGCAAGTCGGCGCGCTGGACGCGGGCGCGCGTCTCGGAGGGTTCGCTCCCGCACCGCGTCGGCCGCAAGGTCTACGAGCGCGTCGGCCGCTGACCCCGCCCTCGACGAGCGCTCAGGGGAGGGTGCCGCCCGAAAGGCAGAACTCGTTGCCTTCGATGTCGCGCAGCACCACGTTGCGGTAGTGGGCCGCGATGTCGGGCGGGAACTCCTCCTCCCACGCGATCGTGGCCCCCAACGCCTCGAGCCGCGCGAGCTCCGCATCGAGGTCGGCGAGCGCGCCGGCGGAGCACCCGACGTGCACTCGGTTCTTCGTCGACTTCGGCTCGGGAACGCGCACGAACTCGAGGTGGATCCCGCCGGTCGGTGGCCCGCAGATCGCGCCGTTCCCGTCGGGGTACACCGCGACGCCGCCCCAGCGGAGCGCCTCGTTCCAGAAGTGGGCGACTCGCTCGGGATCCGCGCAGTCGATCGTGACGCAGTCGATCTCCATCGCGCGATGGTCGCTCAGTCGATGCGCTCGGTCCAGTACGCGTCGACTCGGTAGGGGATCGCGAGGTCGGTGCGGCCGCGGGTGTCAGGATGCGTGGCCACGATCTCGCGCACGTGCGCCAGGACGTGCGCCTGTTCGTCGGGTGGCAGCACCGCCACGTGGCTCACCCCCCGGATCCGCTCGACCACGAGCTCGGGCGTCATCGGCTGTTCGTGGCGGAACGTCGCGGTCACGAGCGGCGTGAACCCCGGCGCGTGGTCGACGTGCTCTTCTCGCCACGCGTGCGAGTCGACGCCGGCCACGTTGCCGTCGTGCTCGCGCCACGGCGCCCGCTTCTCGACGTGGTCCATCACCGACCAGATGCGGTCGACCCAGTCGACCGAGCGGTCTCGGGAGTTCCATACGAGTCCGAGGCGGCCGCCGACCCGCAACGCTCGCCGGAGCGAGGTGAGCGCGGCCGGGGCGTCGAACCAGTGGAACGCCTGCGCGACCGTGACCGCGTCGAGCGAGCCGTCGCGGAACGGCAGCCGCTCGGCCGTCGCGGCGATCACCGGGACGCCCGGCGTCGTCCGCCGCAGCTCGTCGCGCATACCGCCCACGGGCTCCGCGGCCACGAGGTCGGCGCCGAGCGGCGCGAGCAGCCGGGTGAAGATCCCGGTGCCGGCGGCGAGGTCGAGCACGCGCACGCCGGGGCCGAGCCGCAGGTGCTCGACGAACCACGCGATCGCGTCCGGCGGATACGACGGTCGCGACCGTGCGTACGTCGCCGCCTCGGCCCCGAACCCCTCCGCCGCGACCTCGTGCACCATCGCCCCCAGCCTACGAACCCCCATCGCCCCGCCCGCCCCGTCGCAACGACGCGAAACCGGCTTTGTGCGCCCAGCGCGTCGAAATTCGACGCGTACGCCGCACAAAGCCGGAAGTCGGCGCGCGCGGGGAAGCGAGGGGGGTGGGGTGAGCGGGGACCGCGGGTGAGCCGGGTGGCTCAGACGGCGGTGGAGATGATCATGCCGCCGGCGACTGTCTCGTTGGTGCCTTCATCGATGAGGATGAAGCTCCCGGTGGCGCGGTTGCGGCGGTACTCGTCGACGAACAGCGGCACGGTGGTGCGCAGCGTGACGCGGCCGATCTCGTTCATCGTGATCGCCGACGCGTCTTCGTCGCGGTGCAGCGAGTTCACGTCGAGGCGGTAGTGCAGCTCCGACACCTTGCAGCGCGCCGAGCGAGTGGTGTGCTTGATCGCGTACTGCGCGCCCTGCACCAGCGGACGGTCGGGGTTGAACCAGCAGACCATCGCCTGGAGGTCCTGGGTCATCTGCGGCGAGTTGTTCGGACGGCACAGCATGTCGCCGCGGCTCACGTCGAGGTCGTCGGTGAGCCGGATCGTCACCGACATCGGCGGGAACGCGCCCTCCACGGGACCGTCGTAGGTGTCGATGCTCGCGATCGTGGTGGTGAACCCCGACGGCAGCACCATCACCTCGTCGCCGGCGCGGAACGTGCCGCCCGCCACCTGCCCCGCGTAGCCGCGGTAGTCGTGGTGGTCGTTCGACATCGGCCGGATCACGAGCTGCACCGGGAACCGCGGGTCGATGAGGTCGCGGTCGGAGCCGATGTAGAGGTGCTCGAGGTGGTGGAGCAGCGTGGGACCGCCGTACCACGGCGTGTTCGGCGAGTGCACGGTCACGTTGTCGCCGAGCAGGGCCGAGATCGGGATGAACGTGAGGTCGGTGATGTCGAGCTTCGCCGCGAAGTCGGTGAACTCCTCGCGGATCGACTCGAACACCGCTTCGTCGTAGTCGACGAGGTCCATCTTGTTGACGCACAGCACCAGGTGCCGCACCCGCAGCAGCGACGCGATCACCGCGTGACGCCGCGACTGCTCGAGGATCCCCTTGCGCGCGTCGATGAGGATCAGCGCGAGGTCGGCGGTCGACGCGCCGGTGACCATGTTGCGCGTGTACTGCACGTGGCCGGGCGTGTCGGCGATGATGAACTTGCGCCGCGGCGTCGCGAAGTAGCGGTAGGCGACGTCGATCGTGATGCCTTGTTCGCGCTCGGCGCGCAACCCGTCGGTGAGCAGCGCGAGGTTCGTGTAGTCGAACCCCTTCTCCTGGCTCGTGCGCTCGACCGCTTCGAGCTGGTCCTCGAAGATCTGCTTGCTCTCGAGGAGCAGACGCCCGATCAGGGTGCTCTTGCCGTCGTCGACCGATCCCGCGGTCGCCAGCCGCAGCAGCTCCATCTAGAAGTAGCCCTCCCGCTTGCGGTCTTCCATGGCCGCTTCGGCGAACTTGTCGTCGGCGCGTGTGGCGCCGCGCTCGGTGATGCGCGCGGCCGCGACCTCGGCGATCACCTCGTCGACGGTCGACGCCATCGACTCGACCGCGCCGGTGCACGACATGTCGCCGACGGTGCGGTAGCGGACGGTGCGTTCGGCGATCTCCTCGCCCGGAAGCATCTCCACGTAGGGGTTCTCGGCGAGCCACATGCCGTCGCGGAGGAACACCCGGCGCTTGTGCGCGTAGTAGATGTTCGGGACCTCGATGCCTTCGTCGGCGATGTACTGCCACACGTCGAGCTCGGTCCAGTTCGAGAGCGGGAACACGCGGATGTGCTCACCGCGACGGTGCCGGCCGTTGTAGAGGCTCCACAGCTCGGGGCGCTGGTTCTTCGGGTCCCACTGCCCGAAGTCGTCGCGGAACGAGTAGACGCGCTCCTTCGCGCGCGCCTTCTCTTCGTCGCGGCGCCCGCCGCCGAACACGGCGTCGAACTGGTGCTCTTGGATCGCGTCGAGGAGCGTGGTGGTCTGGAGGCGGTTCCGACTGGCGCGCGGTCCGGTCTCTTCCGCGACCCGCCCGGCGTCGATCGAGGCCTGCACGGAGGCGACCACGAGCCGGGCGCCGAGCTCGGCGACCCGGCGGTCGCGGAACTCGAGCACCTCGGGGAAGTTGTGCCCGGTGTCGATGTGCATCACGGGGAACGGCAACCGGGCCGGCGCGAACGCCTTCTCGGCGAGCCGGAGCATCACGATCGAGTCCTTGCCGCCCGAGAAGAGCAGCACCGGCCGCTCGAACTCGGCGGCCACCTCCCGGAAGATGTGGATCGACTCGGCTTCGAGCGCCGCCAGATGTGAGAGCTGCGTGTGCACGGTTCCTCCGCCCGAAGGCGTGACGCGAGCCGGTCAGTCTACCGGCCGTCGCGCGGGG
>DASUMP010000285.1:0-23972 GCA_036277635.1 Acidimicrobiia bacterium
CTGGATGGCTTGGCGGACCCACCACGTCGCGTACGTCGAGAACTTGAAGCCTTTGCGCCAGTCGAATTTCTCGACCGCGTGGATCAACCCGAGGTTCCCCTCCTGCACCAGGTCGAGCAGCGGGAGGCCCCGGTTCTGGTATCGCTTCGCGATCGATACCACGAGCCGCAGGTTCGCCTGCACGAAGCGCGCCCGGGCCGCGTCGCCGTCACGCACTGCAGCGCGCAGCCGGGCCCGCCGAGCCCGCGTCATCGACCCGTCGTCGGTGGCGAGCTCGGCGCGCGCGACCCGTCCGGCTTCGATCCGTCGCGCGAGGTCGGCTTCGTCGTCCTTGGTGAGCAGTGGGGTCCGACCGATCTCGTCCAGGTACTGGCCGACCAGGTCGCGCTCGGCGACCCGCTCGTCGTCGCCCCGACGAACACGCGTCCGCATCGGCCCTCCTCCATCGCCCGCCTGCGGCGGGTCCTCTCGGGAGGAGTACGGAGCGCCCGCCCGCCTCGGATGAGCGAGCGGGGCGCAGGTCAGCGGTCCGCCAGCGCGAGGATCGACGCGACCGCGCGCGGGGGATCGGCCTGCGGGCCGAAGTGGCCGGCGTCCTCCCAGATCTCGAGGCGGCCGTGGGGGAGCCGTTCGACGATGCGCGCCGCGAGTCCGGGTCCGATGTCGCGGCTGCGCGCGCCGAAGGCGACGACCACGGGTGGCTCGATCTCGGGGAGTGCCGCCCACGCGCCGTTGCGCGGACCCATCGCGTAGATCCGCGCTTCGATCTCGGGCGCGCACTTGAGCGCGAAGACCCCGTCGCCGCGGTCGCGCAGGCCGTAGTCGACGTAGGCGCGCAGCGACTCGGGAGTCATGTCGGACAGGGGCGGCTTCGACGAGTACGCCGCGTAGGCATCCTCCGGCGATGCCCACTCGTTGCGGCGCCGTCGCGCCGTGTTGCTCATCGGGTTGTCGTCGGTCGCGGCGAAGCGGGCGTCGGCGGGGAAGACGATCGGCTCGTACGTCCAGATGCGAGCGAACGATCCGGGCATGCGGTGCTCGGCCAACAGCAGTGCCGCGCCGCCCTTCGAGTGTCCGCACACCACCGCGTCGGGGTCGCCGAGCACGCCGCAGCGTGTCGCGACGGCTACGACATCGTCGGCGAAGCCGTCCCACGAGTACTCGATGTCGGGAGCGTCGGAGTCGCCGTGACCCCGGAAGTCGAACGACACCACTCGCCGCCCCGCGCCGACGAGCCCGGCGGCGACGGGGGCCCACACACGGCCGTGGAACCCGGTCGGGTGGGCGAGCAGCACGACCGGCCCGTCGCCACCCCACTCGTGCACCACGAGCGAGACGTCGCCCGCGTCGACGCGCGACGAGCGAGGTTCGATCGGCATCACGACAGGGTGGAGGCGAGTCGCGCGCTACGGCAACTCGGACTCGATCCAGCGTTCGAGTGCGGGCGAGGTCTCGAACGACGTGATCAAGGCGTAACGCGGTGCGTGCCCGTTGTGCACGACGACGTGCCACAACCGCTGGGTGTCGACGACGAACTGCGCACCCCGGTGCAGGGGGACGCGGATCTCGGTGGCGGGATCGGGCAGGCCGTCGGGCCCGCTCTCCATCAACAACATGTACGAATCAGGGTTGTCGGTGAGCTCCAACCACGACCGGACGACCCAGCCGTCGGTCTCGGGGTTGTACCGGTTGTTGTCGTCGCGGTGGAACGACCGCAACGCGGTGTCGTGGTCCTGGTGCTCGAGCTTGATGACCCGGCACCGACCGAAGTTCGCACCGACGCGCTCGACCCACTGCACGAGCGTTGGGCACTTCGCCGCGTTCGAGGTGAAGCGGGCGCCCTTGTCGGGCTTCTCGTCGCCCTCCTGCCAGAACCCACGGCAGTCGAGCTCGCCGTCGGCGGTCGCGATCGGCGCGAAGTTCGTGTCGCCGCCGCTCTTCCAGTCCATGTACTCGAGCGCCGTCCATTCGGACTCCGGCACGGTGAGCGCGGAGTCGCGCAGCTGCACGAACCCTCGCTCGGCGAGGGCGGCTGGACGCGGGTGCGCGCTCTCGAGCGGGATCGACACCGACCAGTGGTCGGTCGTGGGCCAGAACGTGGTGCTCATCGGACCTCGAGTGTACGGAGACCGCGCCGCGATGCCCCGCATCCCGACCCCGGAAACCGGCATTCGTGACCTTGGTCCCGAGTCGAGGGCGTCCTAGAAGTCGAAGCCGCCGGTGCTCGCGTAGGTGGTCTTGGTCGCGGCGTAGTCGGCGCGCAGGTTGCGGGCGATCTGGCTCTGGTGCACCTCGTCGGCGCCGTCGACGAGACGCGCCGAACGCGCGTGACGCAGCATCGACTCGAGCGGGGTGTCGGTGGAGTAACCGAGCGCGCCGTGCACCTGGATCGCGCGATCGACGACGCGCCACAACGTGTTCGCGACGTGGTGCTTCGCGTACGACACCTCTTGGCGGAACGGCTGCTGGTGCTCGATCTTGTACGCGGCGTGCAAGACCATCAGCTTCGCGGCGTAGAGCTCCATCGCGGAGTCGGCGATCATCCACTGGATCGCTTGCTTGTCGGCGAGCGGCGCGCCGTGCAGCTGTCGGTTCTCCGCGCGCTCCAGCATCATCTCGAGGGCCCGTTCGATCTGGCCGATCCACCGCATGCAGTGCGCGAGGCGCGCGGGACCGAGGCGGGCCTGGCCGAGCATGTGTCCGTTGCCGCGCCCACCGAGCAGCTGGCTCTCGTGGACGCGCAGGTCGGTGATCGCGATCTCGCAGTGGTTGCCCTGGCCCGCCATCGTGTCGATGTCGCGCACGATCTCCCAGCCGTCGTTCGGAAGATCGACGATGAACGCAGAGTTCGTCGCCTGGGGCGGATCGGCGTCGGGGTCGGTCTTCGCGATCAGGATCGCGAACTTCGCGCCCTTCGCCCCGCTGATGAACCATTTGTGGCCGTTGATGACGTAGCTGTCGCCGTCTTGGACCGCCATGGTGCGGATGCCGGTCGGGTCGGAGCCGGGGACTTCGGGCTCGGTCATCGCGAAGCACGAGCGCAGTCGGCCCTCGCACAGCGGCCGCAGGTAGCGCTCCTTCTGGTCGTCGTCGCCGTGGTGCAACAGCGTGTGCATGTTGCCTTCGTCGGGCGCCTGCGCGTTGAGGATGAAGGGTCCGAGTCGCGTCCGCGCCGACTCGGCGGAGACGAACGCCATCGCGGTCGGACCGAGACCGAGCCCGCCGTACTCCGCGGGCATGTGGGGGAGGAAGACGCCCCACTCGTGGGCGGCGGCGCGGCCGTCGATGATCAGCTGGATCAGCTCGTCGCGGGGCCAGCCCTCGTGACCGTGCTTGCGATCGAGCTCCTCCTCCCGCGGCCGCACGACCGTGTCCATGAACTCACGGACCTTCGCGCGGATTTCCTCGACATCGGGGGGGAGGGTGAAATCGATCGTCATGACGGCCAGTGTCGGCGCGTCGCGCGCGAAGGGTCAAGGCGAAGGTCCGGTCGAGACTCCGATTCAGCTCAGTCGGTGCGCAGCCGGTAGTGGTACGAGTACGCGTGGCGGAACCCCAGGACCTCGTAGAGCGCACGCGCGCCCGCGTTGTCCTGTTCCACTTGCAGGTAGGCCCGGCGGATCCCGCGGGCGGCGGCCGCACCGGCGAGCGCGCGCACGACGGCGCTCGCGACGCCGTGGCGGCGGTGGGCAGGAGCGGTCGCCATCCCGAACACGCCGAGCCAGCCGCGCTCGAACACGCCGAGACCGAGGCCGGCGACGGCGTCGCCGCGGTGGGCGGCGGCGGTCACCGACTCGAGCGGGAGATCGTGCACGAGGCGCGCCCAGGCCTCGGCGCGGGTGGCCGCGATCGGATCGGCGGCGCGCGAGAAGTCGGCGAGCCAGGGTGTCGGCAGCGCGTCGGCGACCTCGGCGCGCGGCTCGGGCTCGTCGAGGCGGCCGACCGCTTCCGCGTTCGTGAGCACCACGCGCACGTCGGCCACGAGCACGTCGACGGGCGCCTCGGTGCGATAGCCGCGGGCCGCGAGCGCGGGGTCGAGTCCGGTGGGCCGGCCGATCGGTGTGACCTGGACGCGCGCCGGCGCGCCGAAGTGGTCGTAGAACGCTTCCAGCTCGTCGCAGCGCGCCCCGAGCTCCTTGGTCGTGAGCGCCGAGGGCCCACCGGTCGCCAGCGCACAGTTCGAGCGCCGGAAGGGCACGGCGGGCGCGTAGCGCAGCACCCACCCGTCGAGCATGCGCACCGGACCCGCGATGGTGGCGTTCGCCGCCAGCTCGTCGAGGAGCCGGATCCGCGCGTCGTCGGTCACGGTCGCGATTCTCGCCGGGCGGACGGAGGAGCGGAATACCTGAGTGTGTCAGTCGGATTTACACTGGCACCATGCCCGCTCCCGCCTCGCCCTCTCGCCCTGCGCCGATCGATCCGCGCGGCCCGCGCTGGAACCAGGCCGTGCTCGCGACCGGCCTCGTCACCGGGTTCGTCGTCGACTGGTGGTACGTGGCGGTCGTGTTCGCGTTCGTGCTCGCGCTCGGAGCGGCGTTCGGTCCGCGCTACGGACCGGTGTTGCGCTTCTACGCCGAGATCGTCCGCCCGCGCCTCGGCCCGCCGCGCGAGCTCGAAGATCCGCGCCCGCCCCGGTTCGCGGCGACGCTCGGGGTCGTGTTCCTCACCGTCGGGTCGATCGCGTTCCTCGCCGGCGCGAGCGTGCTCGGCTGGGCCTTCGTGCTGCTGGTCGCGACGCTCGCGGGCCTGTCGGCGGTCACCGGGCTGTGCCTCGGCTGCCAGGTGTGGCTGTTCGCGGCTCGGCGGCGCAACGTCGAGCTGGTGGCGTGATGGGGATGCGACTGCTCCTGGTGCTCGCGATCGCAGCGGTCGCGCTCGGCTGGGTGATCGGCCGCCGCAACCAGGTCGCACGCGCCGCGGCGCGTCCCGCGCCGCTCCCGGCGGTGCCGCCAGCGCTCCGCGCGGGTGCGCCGCGCACGTGGGTGATCTTCACCACGCGCTACTGCGTCTCCTGCGACCGCGTCGAGGCTCGCGTGCGGGCCGCCGAACCCGACGTGCGCGTCGTGCGCGTCGACGCGGAGCGTGAACCCCTGCTCGCCCGTTCGTTCCGGGTCCGGTCCGCCCCGACGACGGTCGTCGCCGACGAGCGCGGGGTCGTGCAGGCCCGGCTGGTCGGTGCGGACGCGGTCGACGAGTACCTGCGAGCACGCACCGCGAGCTGACGCCCTGGCCGCGACGGCGCGAGTACGCTCCCGCCGCACCGGGCGACTCGGGGGAGGCCCACGCTCATGGCTCGTCACGCGACGCTGATCGACCACCTCGCGGAAGTGCCGCTGTTCGCGTCGTGCTCCCGGCGCGACCTGCAGCGCATCGCGAAGCACGTCGAGGAGATCGAGTTCCCCGACGGCGCGGCGATCGTGGAGCAGGGACAGGCCGGCAACGCGTTCTACGTGTTGATCGAAGGCGAAGCGGTCGTGCGTCGCAATGGGCGCAAGGTCGGCGCGCTGCACGCAGGCGCGTTCTTCGGCGAGCTCGCCCTCCTCGACCCCGCGCCGCGCAATGCCGATGTCGTCGCGGTCGGGCACGCCGTGGTCGCCCGGCTGCTCGCCGGGCCGTTCCGCGCCGTGTTGCGCGACGTGCCGGCGCTGAGCGAGCGGCTGCTCGCGGGCCTGGCCCGCCGACTGCGCGAGTCCGACCGCAGCGCGTCGTAGCCCACGACGTCGCGCGGGCCGCGCCCCGGTCGGCTACCCGCCGGTCTCGCAGTGTGCGCGCAGCGCGTCGAGCGACGACTGGTAGATGTTCCCGAAGACCTCGGCGAGCTCGTCGGGGACGACGGTCACCTCCCACGTGACGCGCGACCCGTCGCCGTCGTCGTGCACGACGATCTCGACCTCGTGGTGCTCGAGCGGCATGGGGCTGGCGGTGATCGAGTAGGCGAGCGTGCGGGTCGCGTCGTCGCGCCGCACGAGTCGCTCACGGATCTCCATGCCCATGGTGCCGACGACGCGTTCGTCGCCTTCGGTGCTGCACGAGTCGATGCCCGGCATCCAGCTCGCGAGGCCGCCGAAGTCTCCGACGGTGGCCCACACCGTCGCGGGTGCGGTGGCGATCGTCGTCTGCGCGAGGTGCGTGGCCATCGGTGGTGGGTCCTCCTGGTCGGTGCGAGTGCAGCGTCACGCGGCGGGGGCGCGGTAGGCCCCCGGGCGCTGCATCATGCCGCGTCGCCACCGGCGCGGGGTGAGCAGCACGGCACGCGGGTAGTCCTCGAACATCCAGCGGGCGAAGCTGCGACGCGTCCAGTCGGACGCGTCGACGGCCCGGATCGCGACGTCGGCGCGTCGCGCCGTCGCGAGCGTGTGTCGCAGCGCCGACGCGAACCGCAAGTCGCGACCGAGCTCGGCGGTCGTGTCCGCGCGATAGCGCGCCGCGACGGCGCGCGGGTGGGCCGACGCGCCGGCGGCGATCGCGTCGGCGGCGAGCCCGCCGGTCACGAGCGCCTGCGCGATCCCCTCGCCGGTGAGCGGGTCGACCACGGCGGCGGCGTCACCCGCGAACAGCACGCGCGGCGACACGCGCGACGTGAGGCGCGCCGGATCGAACGCGGTGGGCACCGGCCACGCGCGCGCCGCACCCACCGGCCGCGCGTCGGGGCCGAGCGCGTCGCGCACGCCGGGACGATCGGTGAGCGACGTCCAGATCTGCCGGTGCAACCGGCCTTGCCCGCGCCCGCGGGGCATGCCGACCCCCACGTTCGCGGTGCCGTCGCCGAGGGGGAACACCCAGGCGTACCCGGGGAGCAGATCGCGATCGAACACGACCCACAAGCGGGGATCGCGCACGCCGCTGAAGTACTGGCGCATCGCGTGGTGCTCGCCGAGCGCGGTGGGGGTGTCGGGCTCGAGCAAACGGCGCGTGGGTGAGTAGTGGCCGTCGGCGGCAACGACGAAGCGCGTCCGGAGCGTGGTGGCGTCGGAGAGCTCGACGGTGACGCCCTCGGCATCGGCGACCAGTCCGCGCAGCGCGCACCCGTCGCGCACGTCGACGCCGCGGGCCCGGGCGACGTCGGTGAGCGCGCGGTCGAGCTCCACGCGTCGCACGACCGCGGCGTAGCGGCCGGGTTCGGGGAGCGGCAGCTCGACGATCCGTCCGGACGGAGCGCGCAGGACCGCCGCGCGCACGGTGGAGGTGTCGTCGATCCCGAGGGCGTGGGCGGGGAGGCCGAGCCGTTCCAGGGCGCGCAGCGCCGCGGTGGTCAGCCCGTCGCCGCACGCCTTGTCGCGGGGGAAACGTGCTCGGTCGAGCAGGACGACGTCGAGGCCGTGACGGCGCGCAGTGAGCGCCGCGGCGGTGCCGGCCGGCCCCGCGCCCACCACCACGACCTCCGTGCGCTCCTCGGCCATGCGGCGCCGACGCTAGCGTCGGCTCGGCGGCGATCACGGTGCCCGGGCCCCGTTTCGACGCCGCGTGCGAGGAGTTGCCACAATCTCTCGCTGCGCCGGCGAGCGATGACGCCGCCGAGCCGATCCACGCCACGCCACCCGCACCGGCAGGAGACCCATGAACGTCGTCGTCTGCGTGAAGTCGATCCCCGACCAGACGGTTCCCGGATCGCTCGATGAAGACCACACCCTGAAGCGCGACGGCATCCAGGCCGTGCTCGACGACACCGACCGCTACGGCGTCGAGATGGGCCTCCAGCTCGTCGAGACCGCCGGCGGCGGCGAGGTGATCCTCGTCTCGATGGCGCCGAACGGCGAGGTCAAGGGAATCCGCGACGGCCTCGCGATGGGCGCGGCACGGGGCATCCTCGTGTCCGATCCCGCCCTCGCCGGCAGCGACGCGCTCTCGACCGCGAAGGTGCTGGCGAAGTGCGTCGAGCACGCCGGCGCCGTCGACCTCGTCCTCGCCGGCACCGAGTCCTCCGACGGCTACGCGGGCACGGTCCCTGCGCAGCTCGCCGAGCTGCTCGGCTGGCCGTCGCTCACGTTCGCGAAGCACATCGAGATCGCCGACGGCACCGTCACGATCCAACGTCAGACCGAAGCCGGCTACGACGTCGTGCAGGCGTCGCTGCCCGCGGTGGTGAGCGTGACCGCCGGGGTGGTCGAGCCGCGCTACCCGTCGTTCAAGGGGATCATGGCGGCGAAGAACAAGCCGCTCGATCAGCTCGGCACCGCCGAGCTCGGCCTCACCGCCGAGCAGGTCGGGTGGGCCGGGGCGCGCCAGACCATCACGCAGGTCGCGCAGGCACCCGCACGCGAAGCGGGCGAGAAGTTCGAAGACGACGGAACCGGCCACGAGAAGGTCGTCGCGTTCCTCGACCAGCTCAAGGTCATCTGAGAGGGGTTGGCGCACCATGGCGCTCGCAAAGGTCTGGGTCCATGCCGAAGCCGTCGACGGCAAGGTCGTCACCGCGACGTTGGAGCTGCTGACGAAGGCCCGCGAGATCGCGGACACCGTCGAAGCGGTCTACGCCGGCGACGACGCCGACGCGATCGCAGGGCAGCTCGGTGAGTACGGCGCGACGAAGGTGTACGCGGTGCCCCGCGGGGAGACGCTCGTCGGCGTCGCCACCGCCGCGGCGCTCGCCGAGCTCGTCGCGGAGCACTCGCCCGATCTCGTGCTGTTCGCGCAGAGCTACGACGGACGCGACGCGATCGCGCGCCTGTCGGCCCGACTCGACCGACCCGTGCTCACGAACGGGATGGCCTTGTCGGTCGACGGCGACACCGTCACCGTCGGCGCCGCGATCTTCGGCGGGATGACGCTCGTCGACACTGCGTTCTCGGGGCCGGGGCCGTACCTCGCCGCGATCCGGCCGAAGTCGTTCGCGGCCGAGTCGGCCGGCGGTGGCGCGGCCGAGGTAGTCGCCGCCGCGCCGGGCGACGCCGGACGGGCCGCCGAGGCCCGGGTCGTGGAGCACCACGTCGAAGAGCAGCTGGGTCCGAAGCTCGAAGAGGCCACGGTCGTCGTGTCGGGCGGGCGCGGCCTCGGTTCGGCCGACGCGTACAAGCCGCTCGTGGAAGAGCTGGCCCGAGCGCTCAAGGGCGCGTTCGGGGCGTCGCGAGCGATCGTCGACGCCGGCTGGGTGCCGTACGCGCTCCAGGTCGGCCAGACCGGCAAGACCGTGAAGCCCAAGGTGTACATCGCGCTCGGCATCTCGGGCGCGACCCAGCACATGGTCGGCATGAAGAACAGCGACAACATCATCGCGATCAACAAGGACGCCGAAGCGCCCATCTTCTCGATCGCCGACCTCGGCATCGTCGGCGACGTCCACAAGGTCGTCCCGCCGATCATCGAGGCGATCAAGGCCCGCACCGGCTGATCGGACCGAAAACCGGAGCCGCGCGGGCGGCAGACCTGCGAACATCGGACCATGCGCGCGCCTGAGATCGTGCTCGAGGCTCGCGGCCTCGTGAAGGACTACCGGCGCGCGCGAGCGGTCGACGGTGTCGATCTGGTGGTGCGCGCGGGGGAGCGCGTCGCGTTGCTCGGTCCGAACGGCGCAGGCAAGACGACGACGCTGCTGATGATCCTCGGCGTGGTGTCGCCCGACGCGGGCACGGTGTCGATCTGCGGCCACCCGCTCGCCACGAAGCGCAGCCTCGCGGCGGCGAACGTCGGCTTCGCCGCCGGGTACCTCCCGCTCGCGGAGCGCATGCGGGTGCGCGAGTACCTCCGCTTCTACGGGCAGCTCTACGGCGTCGCCGATCCCGAACCCCAGATCGCCGCCGGGCTCGAACGGTTCCGGATCGCGCACCTCGCCGACGCGATGGGCACCGAGCTGTCGTCGGGACAACGCACGCTGGTGGGGATCGTGCGGGCGACGCTGCACCGCCCCCGCGTGTTGGTGCTCGACGAACCGACCGCGTCGCTCGATCCCGACGTCGCGCACCGTGTGCGCACCGGGCTCGAGGAGATCAGCGACGCCGACGGGACCGCGCTGCTCGTGACGAGTCACGACATGGGCGAGGTGACGCGGCTCTCGGAACGAGTGGTGTTCCTGTCGCTCGGTCGCATCATCGCCGACGGCCCGCCGGACGAGGTCGCACGCACCTACGGGCACGACGATCTCGAGAGCGTGTTCATGCACATCGCCGAACGTCACGAGAGTGTCGCGGCCCAGCAGACGGACCATCCGCTGTGAGCGCGGTGCCCGCCCCGACCGTGCTCACGGGCGCGCGTGCGTCGTGGCTGCGCATCCGCGCCGTCGCCCGGCGGCACGCGTACGTCCTCGTCCGGAGTCCGCACCGGCTGTTCGACGTGACGTTGTGGCCGCTCGTCGACGTATTGCTCTTCGGATCGCTCGCCGTCTTCGTCGGCGACGGCGACCGCACCGTCGGTCAACAGGCGTCGGGCTACCTGCTCGCCGGCATCGTGTTGTGGCACGTGATCTACCAGTCGCAGATCGCGCTCTCGACCGGTCTGCTCGAAGAGACGTGGACGCGCAACCTGCTCAACTTGATGATCACGCCCATACGGGAGTGGGAGTACGTCGCCGGCGTCGCGTTGTTCGGCATGGCGAAGCTGTTCTTCGGACTCGTGGTCATGACGGTGGGCGCGCTCGCGTTCTTCTCCTTCGACATCACCGAGCTCGGACTCGGCGTGCTGCCCGTGGCGTTCGCGCTGCTCGTCGTCGGGTGGATGATCTCGTTCCTCGTGATGGGCCTCGTGCTGCGGTTCGGGACCGGTGCCGAGGCCATGGCGTGGGGCGTGATGTTCGTGGTGATGCCGCTGTCGGGCGTCTTCTACCCGGTCGAGTCGCTCCCGGGGCTGTTGCAGCCGATCGCGCACGCGTTGCCGACCACGCATGCGTTCGCGGCGTTGCGCGCGCTCGTCGACGGCGACGCGGTGCCGTGGGACGAGCTCGGCTACGCGTACGGCAGCGCCGCGGTGCTGCTCGTGCTGGCGATGCTGTTCCTGTTGCGGATGCTGTCGCTGTTCCGCACGCGCGGCTACGTCACCCGCTACAGCTGATCACGGCGCGGGCACATCCGCGACGTCGATGATCACGGGCGCGTGGTCCGACGGCTGGGTGCCCTTGCGGGCGTTGCGATCGACGACCGCCCACGTGAGGCGTTCGGCGATCGGAGCCGTCACGAGCACGAGGTCGATCCGCATGCCGCGGTGCTCGTGGAAGTCGCCGCGGCGATAGTCCCAGTAGGAGTAGAGGCGGTCGTCGTCGGGATAGACCGCGCGGAACGCGTCGACCAGTCCCCACTCGACGAGTCGACGCACCGCCGCCCGTTCCGGCTCGGTCACGTGGGTCGCGCCCACGAACGCTGTCGGATCCCACACGTCGCGATCTTCGGGCGCGACGTTGAAGTCGCCGAGCACCACGACCGGGTCGGTCGGCGTCGCGTGGTGTGCGAGCCAGTCGTGCAGCGTGGTGAGCCACGCCAGCTTGCGTTCGTAGTGCTCGCTCGCGACGTCGCGCCCGTTGGGCACGTACACGGTGACGATCCGCACACCGCCGCACGTCGCGGCGAGCAGGCGCGCGTCGTCGGGATACGAGTCGGTGAACGCGTCGCCGAAGCCGGTCGTCACGTCGGTGAGCCCCACCCGCGACAGGATCGCGACGCCGTTCCACTGACCCTGGCCGTGGTGCGCGACCTCGTATCCGAGCGCCCGGAACGTGAGGTCGGGGAAGCCCGAGTCGCTGCACTTGGTCTCCTGGAGGCACAGCACGTCGAGGTCGGCGTAACCGAGGACCTCCTCGACGCGGGGCAACCGCGCCTTCAGCGAGTTGACGTTCCAGGTGGCGATCCGCATCGACGCGCAGGCTACGGGAGCCCGTCGGGGGAGTCGCCGGCGACGTAGCCGGGGTGGGCGATCGCCAGCTTGTCGCGCACGGTCGCACGGACGTGCTCGGTGGTCTCGGCGCGTCGATCGTCGAGGGAACCGTCGCGGATCCGAGACGCGAGCTCGCGCTCGAGGTCGTCGAGCGCGCCGTCGTGGCCGAGCAGGTCGCGGAGTCGTGCGTGCTGCGCCTCCGCGCTCTCCGTGCCGGCTCGCAGCTCGCGCTCGACGATCGCGAGGGCGTTCGCAGCGACGCGGGCGTGGAACGCGAGGCGACCGTCGAGCGCACCGCGCGCGTCGTCGAGGAACTCGCGCACGGCTTCGACGAGCTCGGCGGCGGTGGGGCGGTCCTGGGTCACCGGTTCACCAACGACCGTCGAGGAGCTCGAGGAGGTCCCATTCCATCTCCGCGACCCGTCGACCCAGCATCGCCAGCTCGACGGAGCGGACCACCCCGTGCAGATGGGTGAACGCCTGGGCCATGCAGATCAAGCCCCACTTCAACGTGCCGAGCACGACCCAGAACTGGAGCGCGTCGCGCGTGGGGGCATCGCCGCCCGCGCGTGCGTAGGCGTCGAGGAGATCGTCGAGGTCGCCGAAGCCCCCGACCACCCGGTCGGCCACCCCGAACCGCCACGACTTCACGCACAGCCACCCGAGGTCTTCGACCGGGTCCCCGAGGTGCGCGAGCTCCCAGTCGAGCACGGCGCGGACGCCGTCCGGGCCGACGATGAGGTTGCCGTTCCGGAAGTCGCCGTGCACCAGGCCCAGCTCGGGCCGTTCCGGTGGCAGGTGCTCGCGCAACCAACGCAGCCCGAGCTCGAACGCCGGATGGGGTTCACCGAAGACGTCGAGGAGCGCGGTGTGGTCGTCGAGCTGCCGAGACGCCGGTTGCGGGGCGAGCGGCGGCAACGACGCGACCGGCACCGCATGGATGCGGGCGAGGATCTCGCCGCACTGCGCCGCGAGCCGCGGGCGCGCCGACGCGAACGCCTCGTCACGCAGGATCCGACGCGGGATCGTCTCGCCTTCGACGCGGTCCATGACGAAACCGGTGCCGAGCCCGTCGTCGGGCGCGAGCAGGAGCCGGGTCGTCGGGACCGGGACCCCGGCCCCCGCCGTCGCGGCCAACAGCTCGAACTCGGTCGCCCGGTCGGTCGCGCCGAGCGTGGAGCCGGGATCACGCCGCAACACCAACGGATGACCGACGCCGGCCGCGTCGGTCGCGTCGAACGCCCAGGTCTCGCGCGACGCGCCGCCGGAGAGGCGTCGCAGCGCGTCGACGGTGACCGGGCTCGGGAACGTGCGCCCGAGGGCGCGGACGAGGAGCTCGCCGTCGGGAGCGCGGACCGCCACGGCGCCGGACACTACCGACCGCACCGCGGGCCACCGCCGCTGGGAGCGGGGCGTCGGAACCTGCGGCGGGAATGGTCGCGACGCCCACGCCCCCACGCGGCACCCGCAGCGTCCCACCGCGGGCACCGAGCGGCGAGAGTCGAACGTCACGGTGGTGCGGGTCGCAGTGTTCGCGCGGCCGCCGCGGGCTCGGGTCCCTCGGCGGTGCCCTGATCTGCACACCATCTCCACACCGCCATCCCCGCAGGTCGGAGGCCCTTCCTTATCCTTCGGCGGTGACTTCCGTCGCGGCGCCGGCGCGCACCATCGCGGTCATCGAGGACGAGACCTCGATCGCCAGCGCGGTCGCCGCCCGGTTGCGCAGCGAGGGGTACACGGTCGAGATCGCCGGCGACGGCCCCACCGGCGTGGCGCTGTGCGAGCGGTTGCAGCCCGACCTCGTGGTGCTCGACCTGATGCTCCCGGGCTTCGACGGTCTCGAGGTGTGCCGGCGCATCCAGCGGGAGCGACCGACGCCGGTGCTGATGCTGACCGCGCGCGACACCGAGACCGACCTCGTCGTGGGGCTCGAAGTGGGCGCCGACGACTACATGACCAAGCCCTTCAGCACCCGCGAGCTGGTTGCGCGCGTCAAGGCGATCCTGCGTCGCGCCGACCGGCCGACCGGCAGCGACGCGCGGCCGGTGCACATCGGCGACGTCGAGCTCGATCCGGCGACCCGCCGCGTGGTGCGCGGCGGCGAGCCCGTGCACCTGACGCCGACGGAGTTCGACCTCGTCGTGTTCCTCGCCGGGCGGTCCGGGCGCGTCGTCACCCGGGAGCAGCTCCTCGAACAGGTGTGGGGCTACGAAGTGCCGTCGGGCGCGCGCACCGTCGACTCGCACGTGCGCGCGATCCGCCGCAAGCTCGGCGCCGACCTGATCCGCACCGTGCACGGCGTCGGCTACGCCATCGACGGGTCGGGCGCGCCATGACCCTGCGCCGCGAACGGCCGCTCGACCAGCTCCCGTCCCTCAAGCTGAAGCTCGCCGTGGTGATCCTCGCGGGCGTCGGGGTCGCGGTGTTCCTGTCGTGGGCCGGGGCGCACGCCGGGCTCTGGCCGGCCGTGAGCGGCGCGATCGCCGGGACCGTCGCGCTGCTCATGGTGCGGTTCCTCGCGCGCGGCATGACCTCGCCGTTGCGGGAGATGGCTGCGGCGGCCGACGCGATGGCTCGCGGCGACTACGGCCGTCGTGTGCTCACGACCTCGCGCGACGAAGTCGGCCAGCTCGCCCGGGCGTTCAACCGCATGGCCGCCGAGCTCGGCGAGATCGACCGCGTGCGACGCGACCTCGTCGCCAACGTCAGTCACGAGCTGCGGACGCCGATCTCGGGGTTGCAGGCCGCGCTCGAGAACATCGTCGACGGCGTCGCCGAGCCCGATCCGGAGACCGTGCGGACGATGCTCGCCCAGGTCGAGCGCCTCGGACGCCTGGTCGAACGCCTCCTCGACCTGTCCCGCCTCGAAGCCGGCACCGTCCCGCTCGAGCGCCGCCCGTTCGAGGTCGCGCCGATGTTGGCGCACGCGGTGCGCGACGCGCAGCAGAGCGCGCCCGACGTGACCGTGCGCGTCGGGGTCGACCCCGAGCGCCTCGAGCTCGACGCCGACCCCGAACGGCTGCACCAAGTCGTCGCGAACCTCGTGGAGAACGCGGTCCGGCACTCGCCGAGGGGCGCGACCGTGGAGGTGAGCGCCCGGCGACGACGCGACGGCGTCGAGTTCGAAGTCGTCGACGAAGGCCCGGGGATCCCCGAAGCGGACGCGAGCCGCGTCTTCGAGCGCTTCTACCGTTCCGACACCGCGCGGTCGTCGCGCGAGGGCGGCGCCGGCCTCGGGCTCGCGATCGCGCGGTGGATCGTCGATCTGCACAGTGGCGAGATCCGCGCCGAGCGGCACGAGCCGCACGGCTGCCGGATGGTCGTCACGATCCCGGGAGCCGCGCGCGACGCGTCGGCGCCCGAACACCGACCGTCGGCGACGTCTCGCGCGTTGGCGGTTGCCCGCTCGTTACAGGAAGGACCGTGAGGTGGCGCTGACCACGATCGAAGAAGCCGTCCGGCGGGTCCGTCGCGGCGAGATGGTGCTCGTCGTCGACGACGAGGACCGGGAGAACGAAGGCGACCTCACGATGGCCGCGGCGTGGGTCACTCCCTCGGCGATCAACTTCATGTTGCGTTGGGCGCGAGGACTCGTGTGCATGCCGTGCGCACCCGAGCGGCTCGACGAGCTCGAGATCGGGCCGATGGTCCCCCCGGGGCACGCGACGTGCGACACCGCGTTCGCGGTGTCCGTCGACCACCAGGCGGCGGGGAGCGGCATCGGCGCCGGCGACCGCGCGATCACGATCCAGCGGATCCTCGCCTCGGATTCGCGACCCGAGCACTTCATCCGGCCCGGCCACGTCTTCCCGCTGCGCGCCCGGCCCGACGGCGTGCTGGAGCGCCGCGGGCACACCGAGGCCGCCGTCGACCTCGCCCGGCTCGCCGGGTTGCCGCCGGTCGCAGTCATCTGCGAGGTGCTGCACGACGACGGGTCGCCGGCGCGGTTCCCGTACCTCGAGATGTTCGCCCAGGAGCATCGCATCGCGATGATCTCGGTCGACCAGCTCGTGGAGCACCGGCAAGGTGCGAGCACCGGCAGTGCGGCGCGGCCGCTGCTCCTCTAGCTCGGCGGCGACCCGCCGGCGCCGGCCGCGTGGGCGCGCACCGCGAGCGCGAGCGCGGAGAGGGGCGCGCCGTCGCGTCGCATCATCCCGAGCACGTGGCACAGCAGCGGCGCGTTGGTGCGGGCGCCGCTCGCGTGTGCCGCGGTCCCCGCGAGCTCGAGCAGCACGGTCGCGTCCTCCTCGGTGAGCGCGTACGCGCTCGCGTCGAGTCCGGCGTCGGCCGCGACTGCGTTCGTGAGGTCGTCCAACCAGGTCACGACGAGGTTCCTCCTGCAGTGTCGGTGTCCGACGTCGGCAGCCGCGACGTCGGGAGGGTCACGCCGACCGGCGCCCCGACCGCCCCGCCGCCGCGCACGTCGAGGACCAGGTCGTCGAGGGCGACGCCGCGCGGGACCCAGACGTAGGTCCGTGACGGCGAGTCCGGTGGCGCGCGGTCCGCCCACGGCGGGTCGATCGCCGTCCCCTGCGCATCGAGTAGGCGAACCTGCGCGCCGCCGCGGGTCGCCACGAACACGATCCGGTCGTCGTCGAGCGCGGGGCCGCGCAGCGGCAACGACGCGCCGGACCCGTCGACGATCCATTCGTCGTCGGACCCGGCGGCGCCGCGGACCCGGGCCGCATCGATCGCCAGGGTCGTCCGGGGTGCCTCGAGCACGAGGCGGGTGAGGATGCGGTCGAAGAGGGAGCCGCCGAGCCGGCGCCAGACCTCGCGTTCGACGGTCTGGATCACGAAGACCGGGCTCGCGTGGAGCGAGTCCGCGAACTCGGGTTGCGACAGCGTCTGCCAATGCGGGAAGTGGGCCTCGGCGAAGAACGGGGCGAGGAAGCGATCCTGCATCAGCCCGAACTGCGAGTCGCGCAGCATCGCGACCGACGGGCGGATCAACGGTCGGTCCTCGCTGGTCGCGGTCGTGCGGTCGTACGGGATGTCGGCGCGCTCGGCAGGCCGCGCGTCGGTGCGGACGCGCACACCGGGACGTGCGACCGTGAAGCCGTCGAGCTGCGTGCTGCTCGGCAACCCGATCAGCGCACCGAGCTCGTCGCGCGAGTCGACGGGACCGCGCGACTGCACGTCGTCGTCGAACCACGCGCCGCCCGCGAGGGACTCGACCAGCGCACGGGTCACGACGAGCCGACCGTGGTCGGTCCAGTGGGTGCCGCGCGGGTCGAACACGAGCCCGTCGGTGCGCGCGTCGGAGAGCTCGTCCCACAGGGGTACGACGGGGATCGCGAGATCGTGCATCGCGGCGCGCAGCGCGTCGTTCTTGTCGAGGTTGCACTGCTGATCGGGGAGGACTCGCGCGAGCCGATCGCGGTAGATCGACGCCTTGTCGGGCGCGATCAAGAAGCGGAAGTCGCGCCCGGTCGCGCGCGTGAGGCGGTCGAGGACGTCGACGCGGGTCACCACGTCGGCGGCGGTCAGCGGCGACTGGCACGGCAGGTTCAGCTCGTGGTGGAAGAACAGCCAGTCGCCCCGACCGACGACCACCTGGTCCGACGGGCTGTCGCGGAACAGGCGGTAGTCGATCCACGCGCCGACCTCGACGGCCCGGTCGCGCAGGGGGAGGCGATCGGTGAAGTACGCGTCGAGCTGCGCGTACGTGTCCTCGTCGAGCAGCTTGCCGGCCGACAGATCCGGCGCCTCGACGCGGGCGCGGTTCTCGATCGGGACCGAGTCGCGGCCGAGCAGCCAGAGCCCACCGGGGACGGCGAGCAGCACGAGGAACTCGGTGAGCACGAGGTACTTGGTCGATCGGCGCATGGGTGTCCGTGTCGGTCGAGGTCGAGGGCGGTCAGGGCCGGGTCAGAACTGGAAGTACAGGAACGGGCTGAAGGTGCCGGACGCGACGAGCACGATGGCGTACGGGAGCGCGACGGTGAGCAGCGCGAAGCGCGCGATCCCCCCGCGCACTCCCGCGTCGGCGGTCACGACGCGGGCGCCGTTGAACGAGGTCGGCAGCAACGCGACGAGCACGGCGAGCGCGAGCACGAGCGACGCGCGCCGGGTGAGCTCGGCGAGCACCGGTGAGACGACGCCGTCCCACCCGCCGGCGAACATCGCGCCGAGATAGTCGATCGCGAGGTCGATCGAATCCGCTCGGAAGAACACCCATCCGATCATCACGAGCACGAACGTGACGAGCCGGCGCACGACGAGCTCGACGCCGCTGGCCGCGAACGACCGCTGGCCCGTGAGGCGCTCGGTCACCAGCAGCACCCCGTGGTACGCGCCCCAGACGAGGAACGTCCAGTTCGCGCCGTGCCACAGGCCGGTGAGGACGAACACGATCGCCAGGTTCACGAGCGTGCGGCGCAGCGTGGTGCGCGAACCGCCGAGCGCCACGTACACGTAGTCGCGGAACCATCGCGACAGCGTCATGTGCCAGCGGCGCCAGAAGTCGGTCACCGACTGAGCGGAATACGGGCGGTCGAAGTTCTCGGGGAGACGGAACCCGAACACCCGCGCCAGGCCGATCGCCATGTCGGAGTAGCCGGAGAAGTCGAAGTAGATCTGGATCGTGTACGCGGCGATCCCGATCCACGCGCTGGGGGTGTCGAGCCGGTCGACGTTGGCGAACGCCGCGTCGGCGATCGGCGCGACGGTGTCGGCGACGATGACCTTCTTCGCGAGTCCCCACGAGAACCGCAACCCACCTTCGACGAGGTCGTCGAGTCGGGTGGGGTGGTGGCGGAGCTGGTCCTCGAGCTCCGCGTAGCGCACGATCGGACCCGCGATCGACCGCGGGAAGAGCGAGACGAAGAGCAAGAAGTCGATCGGGTTGCGCTCCGCGTGACAGTGCCCGCGGTAGAGGTCGATCGTGTAGCTCATGCGCTCGAATGTGAAGAACGAGATGCCGATCGGCAGTGCGACCGTTGTCCAGCCCACCGAGTCGACGCCGAAGGTGGCGAGCAGCTCGTTCACCTGGTCGACGAAGAAGTTCGAGTACTTGAAGTACACGAGGAGCGAGAGGTTGAACACCACTGAGAGCACCAGGAACGATCGGGCGATCCGCGGTCGGTCCTGCGCGCGGCCGCGTGCGATGCCGTGGCCGAGCAGCCAATCGACGAACGTGGAGCCGAACAGGATCAGCACGAAGTCGCCACCGCCCCACGTGTAGAAGACGAGCGACGCGAGGAGCAGCACGGCGTTGCGGAAGCGACGTGGGGTGAGGAAGTACGCGACGAGCAGCGCGGGCAGGAACCCGAACAAGAACGTCACCGACGAGAACACCATGGCGCCGCCAGGATGGCAGGCCCCGCGCGCCGCAGCGTGGCACCTGCGCTTGCGTGCACCGGCAGTCCGGTGGTTCGCTGCGCCGCGCACACCGACAGACGAGGTCACCATGGTCGAGGTCCCGACGGAGATCGCTACCGGACTGCAGTTCCCCGAAGGACCCGTGTGGACGAGCGACGGTTCGGTCCTGTGCGTGGAGCTGCAACGGCGTACCGTCGATCGCGTCCACGCCGACGGCACCGTCGAGGTGATCGCGACGCCCGGCGGGAGCCCGAACGGTCTCGCGATCGGTCCCGACGGGGCCGGCTACGTGTGCAACAGCGGCGGCTGGGCGTTCCACGAGGTGATGGGCATCACGATCACCGAGACCTTGCAGCCCGACGACTACTCGGGTGGGCGCATCGAGCGCGTCGACCTCGACACGGGTGAGGTGCGCGTGCTCTACACCGAGTGCGACGGACACCCGCTCAAGGGTCCCAACGATCTGGTGTTCGACGCCGATGGCGGCATGTGGTTCACCGACCACGGCAAGATCCGCGCGCGCGAGCGCGACCACGGCGGTGTGTACTACGCGACTCCCGATGGTGAGTCGATCACCGAGGTGATCTATCCGCTCGAATCGCCCAACGGCATCGGGCTCTCACCCGACGGCGGCAGCCTGTACGTCGCCGAGACGTACACCGGGCGGGTCTACTCGTGGCCGGTCGCCGGCCCCGGACGCGTCGAGCGCCCGAGCCCCGTCGGCAACGGCGGTGTCGCGCTCTGCGGCCTCCCGGGGTTCCAGCTGTTCGACTCGCTCGCCGTCGACGGCGCGGGCAACGTCGTGGTCGCGACGTTGGTGACCGGCGCGCTCACGGTGATCTCGCCCGCCGGCGAGGTGCTCGAGCAAGTCCCAGTCGGCGACCTGATGGCCACCAACGTGTGCTTCGGCGGTCCGGATCTCACGACCGCCTACGTCACCGCGTCGGGAAGCGGTCGTCTGCTGTCGGTGCCGTGGCCCCGACCGGGCCTCGCGCTCGCGTTCGGTCGCTGACTGCGCACCACGCGCCGTACGCGATCAGACCCGCCGCGACGACGAGCGCGACCACGCCGAAGCCGCGCACCGTGCGCGCGATCGCGGCCGCGTCGTCGAGCCGGTCGAGCCCTTCGGCGCCGAGCACGAACGCCCAGTCGTGCTCCCCGCCGATCAGCTGGAGCGCTTCGTACGGCGCGTCGGCGATGTACACGCTCGCGTCCTGCATGCTCGTCGCCGCCCACGCGAGGCACACCGCGCCCGCGAGCGCGTCGCGACGCCACCACGCGAAGTAGGTCGCCAACCCGAGCGGCACCGCGACCTGGAAGGCCGAACCCATCGCGGCCGTCAGCAGCTGCGAGATCGGCACGACGTACATGATCAGGTGTCCGAGCTCGTGGAAGCCGAGGTCGACCCAGCCGAGCAGCGGCACGCGCGTGCTGCGCACGAACGCGTACCAGCCGAGCACCGCACACCACAGCGCGGCGAGACCCCACTGCGCGATCGGCCGGGGACGCGGCGCGTCGGGACGCGGATGCACGTGTGCGGTATCGGCCGACCGAGGCGCCGGCACGAGTGCTTCCCGTTCGACCTGACGCCCGGATCGGCCGTTGCCTAGGGTGCCCGCCGATCCACCGCCACGACACCGGGAGCACGAGTGGGACCGCTGCAAGGCATCAAGATCGTCGAGCTCGCCGGGATCGGGCCCGGCCCCTTCGCCGGGATGCTGCTCTCCGACATGGGTGCCGACATCATCCGGGTCGACCGGGCCGCCCAGGTGTCGGGCGACTTCTCGAAGCCGAACCTCGAAGCGATGTACCGCGGGCGTCGCTCCGTCGGCGTCGACCTCAAGCACCCCGACGGCGTCGAGACGGTGTTGCGCCTCGTCGAGCAGGCCGACGCGCTGATCGAGGGCTACCGACCCGGGGTCACCGAGCGGCTCGGGCTCGGTCCCGACGCCTGCCTCGCCCGCAACCCCAAGCTCGTGTACGGCCGCATGACCGGATGGGGTCAGGACGGGCCGTACGCGCAGGCGGCCGGCCACGACATCAACTACATCGCGCTCGCCGGCGCGCTCGCGCACTTCGGTCGGGAGGGCGGCAAGCCCACGCCGCCGATCAACCTCGTCGGCGACTTCGGCGGCGGCGGCATGTTCCTCGCGTTCGGCGTGGTGTGCGGGATCCTCGACGCGCAGCGGTCGGGGAAGGGCCAAGTCGTCGACGCCGCGATGGTCGACGGCAGCGCGATCCTCATGACGATGATGTGGGGGCTGAAGGCGATCGGCTTCTGGGACGAGGCACTCGGCGTGAACGTGCTCGACACCGGCGCGCCGTTCTACGACACCTACGAGACGGCCGACGGCAAGTTCGTGTCGATCGGCGCGCTGGAACCGCAGTTCTACGCCGAGCTGCTGCAGAAGCTCGGCCTCGACGGCGAAGAGCTCCCGCACCAGATGGACCGCTCGGGCTGGCCCGTGCTGCGCGAGCGCTTCACGACGCTGTTCAAGAGCAAGACGCGCGACGAGTGGAGCGCGATCCTCGAGCACACCGACGCGTGCTTCGCGCCGGTGCTCACCATGTCGGAAGCCGCGGCGCACCCGCACGTGCAGGCCCGCACCACGATCATCGAGCGCGACGGCGTGGCGCAACCCGCACCCGCGCCCCGCTTCTCCCGGAGCGCACCCGAGGTGCAGCGCAGCGCGCCGTGGCCGGGCCAGCACACCGACGAGGCCCTGACCGACTGGGGCATCGGCGCCGACGATGTCGCGACGCTCCGGGAGGCCGGCGCGATCAAGTGATCGCGCGCTCCACCGCGGCGAGCCGCGGCGCGAGCTCACCGTCGTCGGCGGCCGTGACCGTCACATGGCCGACCTTGCGTTCGGGTCGGGGTGCCTTGCCGTAGTCGTGGAGGTGCGCGCCCGCGATCGCAGCGATCGCGCCGGTGTCGGGTAGGCCGCCGATGCAATTGACCATCGCGGCGACGCCACGGGCGCGGGTCGAACCGAGCGGCCACCCGAGCACGGCGCGCAGGTGGTTCTCGAACTGACTCGTCTCCGCGCCCTCGATGGTCCAGTGCCCGGAGTTGTGCACGCGCGGCGCGAGCTCGTTGGCGAGCAACGTGCCGCCGGCTTCGAACAGCTCGACGCAGAGCACGCCGACGTAGTCGAGCGCGTCGAGGAGCGCGTGCACCAAGTGCTCGGCGCGGCCGTGCTGAGCGGGGTCGAGATCGAGGGCTGGTGCGCGCGTCACGCGCAAGATGCCGTCGCGGTGCGTGTTCTCGACGACCGGCCACGCCGCGGTCGTGCCGTCGCGCCCGCGCACTGCGACGATCGACAGCTCGCGCTCGAACTCCACGAACGACTCGAGGAGCAGCGGCACCCCGCCGAGCTGCGCCCACGCGCCGTCGACGTCGCCCGGGGCGCGCAGCACCGCTTGCCCCTTGCCGTCGTAGCCGCCCGAGCGCGTCTTCAGCACCGCGGGCAACCCGATCTCGGCGACCGCCGCGTCGAGCGACGATCGGTCGCCGACCGCGACGAACCGCGCCGTCGGGATGCCCAGTCCCGCGAACAGCTCCTTCTCGGCCAGCCGGTCCTGCGCGACGGCGAGTGCGTCGGCGGGTGGCGCCAGCGTGCTCGCCGCCGCCGCGGCCCGCGCGCTCGCCGCGGGGACCCCTTCCCACTCGTAGGTGACCGCCGCGGCACCCTGCGCGACCCGGGCCACGGCGTCGGGGTCGTCGAGCGCGCCGGTGACCACGTCGCCGACCGCGCTCGCGCACGCGTCGGGGGCGGGGTCGAGGAACCGGAAGCGCAGGCCGAGTGGGATGCCCGCGAGCCCGAGCATGCGGCCGAGCTGGCCGCCGCCGAGCACCGCGACGAGGAGACGATCGGTCACCCGGCCGACGCTAGCGGCGCGCTCAGGCGTCGAGCGCGAGCGGCGTGAGCGCGGGCCGGTTCGCGGCCTCCTCGTCGTCGAGGCGCTGCTCCTGGCGCAACGCCTCGATCTTGTCGAGCGGGCGCTGCAGCGCGCGCTGGCGCGTCGTCATGAGCGCGCCGTACTCCTTCTGCACGCTCTCGAAGCGCTGCTGCACCTTCTCGAGCTGCTCCACGTAGCGACCCCACTGGTCGCGGAAGTCGCCGAGCAGTCCGAGGATCTCGTGCGACGCCTGCTCGAGCCGGAAATTGTCGACCGCCTGGCGGATCACCGCGAGCACCGCGTAGAGCGTGAGCGGCGAGCACAGCACGATCTTCTCTCGCAGCGCCGCGTCGGCGATCGCCGTGTCGTGCTGCTGCAAGAACGCGTAGACCGCCTCGTTCGGGATGAACAGGAGGAGGCAGTCGATGGTGGGGTCGTCGGCCTCGAGGTAGCGCCGGCGCGCGAGACCCTTCACGCACTCGCGCACGTCCTTGAGGAACTGGTCGCGGTGCTGCTTGCGCTCGAGGTCGGACTCGCACTCGAGGTAGCGCACGTAGTTGTCGAGCGGGAACTTCACGTCCATGTGGAGCTGCTGGCCGTTGGGCAGCAAGAACGTGAAGTCGGGGCGACCACCGGTGGTGAGGGTGTGCTGCTTGCGGTAGTTGACGCCCTCGATCAGGCCCGCGAGGCGCAGCACGTCCTCGGCCATGCGCTCGCCCCACTGGCCGCGCACCTTCGAGCTCGCGAGCGCTTCGCGCAACTGCTGCGTGGTCTGGTGGAGCGAGTCGACCGCCTGGTGCTGCCGCGACAGCTCGGTGGCGAGCTCGCCGAAGCGCTCGCGCCGGTCGGTCTCGAGCTCGCGCAGCATCCGGTCGAGCTGGGCCATCTGGTCGGAGACGCGCCCGAGCTCGTGGCCGATGAGCTGCTGGCGACCGTCGAGCTCCTGGGCG
>DASUMP010000286.1:0-18270 GCA_036277635.1 Acidimicrobiia bacterium
CCGAGCCGTCCTGGCTTTGCGCAGCGTCGGGGCGAACGTGCCGAATCCCGGCAACGCGACTTTGTCCCCGCCTGCGACCGCGCCTTGCACGGCATCGATGAACGCGTTCAGAGCGTTCTCGGCATCGGTCTTGCTGATGCCTGCATTCTGGTTGATCGCTTCGATCAACTCGGCCTTGTTCACGACGAAACCTCCGCCCGGTTGGCGCGTGTCGGTGCCATCTGACCGTATTCACGTTGCAAGGTCAAGCATTTCCGACTGTCGCGCGGTTCGCGAGCTCGTCGTCGCGCGTCGCGTCGCGTCACATCCCTCGCGCTCGAGGTGCCGCGGGTGCGCGCGCTGCGCGCGCCCGCACGGCCCGTCAGGGCACCGATATCCACCACTCGCGTCGGATCGTGCGCGAGGATGCGGCGTGGGCGGAGTCATATGTGCTCACCGCGTGTGTTGTGTCGCGCGCCCGTGCACGCTCACGACCGCATCGTCGAAATTCTTTGTCGCCGACGCATGTTCCCGGCCGGAGCGCGCGGCGCGTGCTCGCTGACGGCACCTACGACGCGTTCATCGTGTGGGTCGACGAGCGCGACGACGGTGCGTTCGCATTGCAGGTCACGATCACGACCGGCCCGCATCGCGGCGATGTCGTCGAGCTCGTCGCGCACGGATTCGCCGGACGCGACCCGTTCGATCTGGTGGCGTTGCCGTGCGCCCTGATCGTCGACGGCGGCGCACCCCGCATCGACTGGTGACGTGCCGCGAACGACCCGCGCCAGACGCGCCGGAGCCCGGGCCGAAGCCCGGGCTCCTCGGCAGCCCCGAGCAGATTCGAACTGCCGCTTCCGCCTTGAGAGGGCGGCGTCCTGGGCCGCTAGACGACGGGGCCAGGGGGCCGTCGGGACCGGTTGGTCCGCCGGCCGGCTCGGGGGGGAGGACTCGAACCTCCAACCTCCTGATCCAGAGTCAGGCGTTCCGCCAGTTGAACTACCCCCGAACGGATGTCGTCGCCACCGACCCGTGGACCGGTCGCGACGACCCCGCCAGCATAGCGAGTGGGGTTCCGATCGCTCCCAACTCCTCGAGCTCCTCGAGGTCGTCACGACTGCGCTCGAGTCGATCGAACCCGATGATGCGACCGACCGCGACCCGGAGGGTCTCGGTGCCGAAGCGACGCCACTGCGCGAACCCGGAGATCGGTGACGTTCGCGTCGGCGAGGTCACCGCGTCGAGGCCGACCTCGTCGGCGATGAGGTCGATGCGCGCCGAGTGGTACGGATCGGAGACGAGCACGACGCGGTCGAGGCCCCGATCGTCGAGGATCCGCGCGGTCGCGGCCAACGACTCCCACGACGACGATCCGGTCGTCTCGCGCAGGATCGCGTCGTCGGGGACGCCGCGCGTGTGGAGATACGTGGCTGCGGCGGTCGCTTCCGTGAAGCGGTCGCCCTCGCGCCGACCGCCGGTCACGACGATCAGCGGCGCGATGTCGTCGTCGTAGAGATCGACGGCGTGGTCGAGGCGGGCGCGCAGCACCGGCGACGGCACGCCGTCGTACTGCGCGGCGCCGAGCACGACGATCGCATCGGAGGGACGCGCGCCGTCGCGGTCGGCGGCCCGCCACACCTGCACGAACGTCACGAGGAGATACACCGTCATCGCGACGACCACGATGCCGAGGACCCGTAGGGCGATCCGCACGACTCGGCGGATGCGTTCCTTCATCGCGTCGTCGCCAGCCGCGCCCGCGCCCGTTCGATGCGCCGGAGCGTGCCGTCGCGGCCGAGCAAGACGATCGAGTCGAACAGCGGCAAGCCGTGGGGCCGGCCTTCGATCGCGCAGTACAGCGCCGGCATCGCCCGCTTGTTCGCGGCTGTCTTCGACAGGCCGAGGGCGGCGAGCACCGGCCGCAGGTCGACACCTTCGGCGGACCACTCGCATCCCTGCAGGTGCGTGGCGGCGGCGGTGAGGATGGCGTCGACCCCGTCGGTGGCGACCAAGCGGGCCCAGCCGTCGTCGGTGATCGTGAACTCCTCGTGGTCGACGAACAGGAACTCGGCCTGGTCGGCGATCTGCACGAGGGTCGAGGCGCGCTCCTGGGCGAGCGCCACCGCCGCCTCGAACACGGCGACGTCGAGACGGGCGCCGTAGCGAGCACGGGCGAACGGCAGGACGGCAGCGACCAGGTCGGGCAGGTCGAGGCGCCGGATGTGCTCGCCGTTGATCCAGTCCAGCTTCTGGTAGTCGAAGAACGCCGGTGAGTGCGTGACGCGCTCGAGGGCGAACGCCGCCACGACCTCGTCGAGGGTCATCACCTCCCGGTCGTCGTCGGGTGACCACCCCAACAGCGCGAGGTAATTGAGCAGCGCAGCCGCGAGGTACCCACGTTCCCGGAAGTCCTCGAGCGCCACGGCACCGTGGCGCTTCGAGAGCTTCCCCCGGTCCTCCCCGACGAGCAGGGGGAGGTGCGCGTACACCGGCCGGCCCTCGACACCGAGTGCCGCCCGGATCGCGAGCACCCGGTGGGTCGAGTCGATCAGGTCCTCGCCGCGGATGACGTGGGTGATCCCCATGTCGGCGTCGTCGACGGCGTTGGCGAGGAAGAACACCGGCGTGTGGTTCGAACGCACGATCACGAAGTCGCGCACCGTCGACCACTCGACCGCGACCTCACCTCGCACCACATCGGCGAAGGTGCTGCTGCCCTCGTCGGGGGTGCGGAACCGCACCGATCGAGGCTTGCCTGCCGTCCGCAGCGCCGCGCGCTCGTCGTCACCGAGCGCGCGACAGCGGCCGTCGTAGCCCGGAGGTCGTCCGGCTCGGACCGCGGCGTCGCTGCGCTCCTTCACTTCTTCTTCGGTGCAGAAGCACTCGTACGCGTGACCCGACGCGAGGAGCTGGTCAGCGGCCGCGAGGTACCGGTCGAAGCGCGTGCTCTGGAGCACCAGCGGGCCGTCCCAGCCCAACCCGAGCCACGTCAGCGTCGACTGGATCCCGTCGATCCACTCCTGGCGCGACCGGGCGACGTCGGTGTCCTCGATGCGCAAGAAGAACTCACCGCCCGCGCCGCGGGCGAACAACCAGTTGAACAGCGCGGTGCGAGCGCCACCGACGTGGAGGAAACCGGTCGGCGCCGGAGAGAAGCGGACCCGCACGTCGGCCATGACCGGGCGAGTCTACGGTCGGCTCGGCGCGGTGCCCGGTCTCGTCAGGACAACAGCTGCTTGGCGATGACGAGGCGTTGGATCTGGTTCGTGCCTTCGTAGATCTGGGTCACCTTCGCGTCGCGCATCATCCGCTCGGCCGGGAAGTCCCGCGTGTAGCCGGCCCCACCGAGGAGCTGGACCGCATCGGTGGTCACGCGCATCGCAGTGTCGGACGCGACCAGCTTCGCGACCGATGACGCGCGCGTCGTCCCCGGCCTCCCGGCATCGATGAGGCTGCACGCGCGGTACACCGCGAGCCGAGCCACGTCGAGCTGCGCGGCGAGATCGGCCAGCATGAACTGCACGCCCTGGAAGTCGGCGATCCGCGACCCGAACTGGCGGCGCTCGCGCACGTACGACACCGCGAGGTCGAGCGCTCCTTGCGCCAGCCCGAGCGCTTGCGCGCCGACGAGTGGCCGTGACCGGTCGAGCGCACCCATCGCGTACGAGAACGCGGCGCCTTCCTCACCGATCAGGTTGTCGGCGGGAACTGCGCAACCGTCGAGCACGAGCTCGCCCGTGGGTGAGCCTCGCATCCCCATCTTGCGCTCGAGCTTGCCGATCGAACAGCCCGGCGCGTCGCGTTCGACCACGAACGCGCTGATGCCGCGGTGTCGAGCGTCGGGGTCGGTCGTCGCGAACACCGTGTAGAAGTCGGAGACCCCGGCGTTCGTGATCCACTGCTTGGCGCCGTGCAACACGTAGTGGTCGCCGTCGCGGACCGCTCGTGTGCGCAGGCTCGCGACGTCGCTGCCGGCTTCGGCTTCCGAGAGGCAGTAGCTGGCCTGTGCCTCACCGGACGCCACGCGCGGCACGTAGCGCCGGCGCAGGTCGTCGGAGCCGTGATCGATGACGGGCGTCATGCCGAGCTTCGAGATGAACACGAACAACGACGACGAACCGCAGACCCGGGCCACTTCTTCGACGGCGATCGCGTGCGCGAGCACGCCGCCACCCTGCCCGCCGTCGCGCGTGGGGAACGCGAGCCCCGCGAACCCCGCGTCGCGCCAGGCTTCCCAGCTCGCCTGCGGGAACGCTTCGTCCTCGTCGGCGGTCGCAGCGTGCGGCGCGATGTGCGACTCGGCGAGTCGACGGACCGACGCCCGCAGGTCTTCGTACTCGGCCGGGAGCTCGTACGGCGCGGTGCTCACGAGCTCGGATCGACGAGTGACGCGACCTCGGTGCGCCACGGTTCGACCGCGGCGCCGAGCGATCCCGGCTGCATCCGCAGGAGCTCGGTGGGCACGGAGTCGACCAGGGCCCGTCGGCGCGCGTACGCGTGCGCGGCCTCGTGCACGAGGCGGGTCCGCTGCTCGACCCAGCTCGCGTCGGCCGAGCCGTCGTAGCCGAGCAGCTCGAGCGCGAGATCGACGTCGCGCACGACCGGCGCCCGGCCGACCGTCGCGGCGCGGCGCCCGGCGATCTCGGCGACGACCGCCACGACGTCGTGCGCGTGCTCGTGGGCGCCGAGACGGAACCGGCTCTTCGCCCGTTCGGCCAGCGTGTAGGCGTACCCCACGTTCGGTCCGGGATCCCCGAACAGCGAGCCGTGGGGTTGCTCGGCACCGAGCTCGCCCGGTCGGCCGCCACGCCACGCGCGCGCCGGCGGGTAGGCCATGCCCGCGGGCAGGTTCTGTTGCTGGCGCGGACGGTCGTCGAGACCGGGCGAGACGAACGGGTCAGTCGGCACGGTGAGCTCCGGAGACGGACGACTCGGCGCGCAGCAGCCCGACATGGATCGAGTCGAGCAGCGCCTGCCACGACGCCTCGATGATGTTCTCGTTCACGCCGATCGTGGTCCACACGCCGTCGGCGTCGGCCGAGTCGATCAGCACGCGCGTGACTGCGCCGGTGCCCTTGTTCGTGTCGAGCACACGCACCTTGTAGTCGGTCAGGTGGACCTGCTCGAGGGCGGGGAACCGACCATCGAGTGCGGAGCGCAACGCGCGGTCGAGCGCGTTCACGGGTCCGTTCCCTTCCGCCGTCGCGATCACGCGCTTGTCGCCGACGTGCACCTTGACGGTGGCCTCGGTCATGACCGCTGCCTCCCCGTCGAGCGATTCGGCGCGACGCGTGTCGTCGGTGATGACCCGGAAAGACTCGACCGTGAACCACTCGGGCCGCCAACCCGCGGCGCGACGGAGGAGCAGCTCGAGCGATCCGTCGGCGACCTCGAAGTGATAGCCCTCGTGCTCGAGCCGCTTGAGCGTCTCCACCACGTCGTTCAGCTGCGGACCGTCGAGCTCGATGCCGAGCTCTGCCGCCTTGATCGTGAGCGTCGAGCGCCCGGCGAGCTCGGACACGAGGAACCGCGTGCCGTTGCCCACCGCGTCCGGCGTGACGTGCTCGTACGCGTCGGGACGCTTCGCGATCGCGCTGACGTGCAGTCCTGCCTTGTGGGCGAACGCCGAATGACCCACGTAGGCGGCTTGCGGGTTGAGCGGCATGTTCACGAGCTCGGCGACGTGGTGCGCCACCGTCGTGAGCCGATCGAGTCGGTCGCGCGGGATCGTCTCGATCCCCATCTTCAACGTGAGGTTCGGGATGATCGTGGTGAGGTTGCAGTTCCCGGTGCGCTCGCCGTAGCCGTTGATCGTGCCCTGCACCTGGATCGCGCCGCCGCGCACTCCGGCGATCGCGTTCGCGACACCCGTGCCGGCGTCGTCGTGCAGATGGACCGCGACCCCAACGTCGCCGCCGAAGTAGTCGACCACGGCGCGGACGGTGTCTTCGACCTGGAACGGGAGCGTGCCGCCGTTCGTGTCGCAGAGCACGAGGCGGCTCGCGCCGCGCTCGGCGGCGGCTTCCAGCACCCGCAACGCGAACTCGGGGTTGCGTGCGTACCCGTCGAAGAAGTGCTCGGCGTCGAACATCACCTCGAGGCCCTGCGCGCGCAGGAACTCGACGGAGTCGCGCACCATCGCGACACCCTCGTCGAGTGTCGTCTGCAACGCCTCGGTGACGTGGTAGTCCCACGACTTCCCCACGATGCACACGGTGCCGGCACCACTGTCGACGAGATGCCGCAGCGTGTCGTCGCTGTCGACCTTGCCCTGCACCCGCCGGGTCGAGCCGAACGCCACGAGCACGCTCGTCGTGAGGTGCAGGTCGGCGGGCGCACGCCGGAACAGCTCGTCGTCCTTCGGGTTCGCGCCCGGCCACCCGGCCTCGATGTAGTGCACGCCCAACCAGTCGAGCTGCTCCGCGATGCGCAGCTTGTCTTCGACCGTGAGCGAGATCCCCTCGAGCTGGCTCCCGTCGCGCAGCGTCGTGTCGTACACCTCGACACGAGTCGGCACTTGGTGCTCCTCACCTTCGGTCGCGCTCGCTGCTCGCCCGGATACCGGGCTCGCGGGCGCTCGCCGCTTCTCAGACATGTTCGACCCAGTCCTTGTACGTGTCGACCTGGCCGCGCACGGTCTTCGCGTACTCGGTGGCGATCGCCGTGGTCATCGGACCCGGACACGGGATGTCGCGATCGTCGACCGAGTTGACCGCGCTGACCTCGGCCGCGGTGCCGCACACGAACATCTCGTCGCACACGTAGAGGTCGCTGCGCGTGAGGTCGCCGAACCGCGTCTCGAAACCGAAGTCGTCGGCGATGGTCATCACCGTGTGCTGGGTGATGCCCTCGAGCGCGCCCGCCGACAGCGGCGGCGTGATCAACACGCCGTCGCGCGCCACGAAGATGTTCTCGCCGGTGCACTCCGAGACGAGTCCTTCGGGGTTGAGCATGATCGCCTCGTCGTAGCCCGCCTTCAGCGCTTCCACCTTCGCGAGCGACGAGTTCACGTAGTTCCCGGTCGTCTTCGCGGCGGGCGGCATCGTGTTGTGGTCGTGCCGCGTCCACGACGAGATCTTCATGCGCACGCCCTTGGTCACCGCGTCGTCACCGAGGTACGCGCCCCACGGCCAGCACGCGATCGCGACGTCGACCCGACACGGCAGCGTGTTGAGACCCATCTCGCCGTAGCCGTAGTAGGCGATCGGCCGGATGTAGCACGACGGCAGTCCGCTCTCGCGCACCGTGAGCTTCGTGGCCTCGACGAGCTCGTCGACCGAGTACGGGAGCTCCATCATCAAGATCTTGGCCGAGTTGTGCAGCCGCGCCATGTGGTCGGTGAGCCGGAACACCGCCGGACCGCGATCGGTCTCGTACGCGCGGATCCCCTCGAACACCGCGGTGCCGTAATGCAGGCTGTGGGTGAGGACGTGGGTGGTCGCGTCCTCCCACGGCACCAGCTCACCGTTGAACCAGATCTTCTGCGTGGCGGTGATGGGCATCGCCGATCCTCTCTCTGTCAGACCGCGGCGGCGATCATCTCGCCGATCTCCGCGGTCGTCCCTGCGAAACCTTCCGAGGTCTCCACGGCCTTCGTGACGCGGGCCGCTGCGTCAGACTCCCCGAGGAACTCGAGCATCATCGCGGCCGACGCGATCGCGGCACGCGGATCCGCCCGCCCGGTCCCGACGATGTCGGGCGCGGAGCCGTGCACGGGCTCGAAGAGCGACGGGCCGGTGCGCGCCGGGTTCAGGTTCGCCGAGGCCGCTCGACCGATGCCACCCGCGACCGCGCCCCCGAGGTCGGTGAGGATGTCGCCGAACAGGTTGTCGGTGACGACGACGTCGTAACGGCCCGGATCCTGCACGAAGTAGATGCACGCTGCGTCGACGTGGTTGTACGCGGTCCCGACCTCGGCGTGCTCGGCGGCGACCGCGTCGAACGTGCGCTGCCAGAGGTCGCCTGCGAACGTGAGCACGTTGGTCTTGTGCACGAGGGTGACGTGGCGGCGTTCGCGGGTCTGCGCGAGCTCGAACGCGAACCGGATGCAGCGCTCCACACCGAGCCGCGTGTTCACCGATCCCTGCGTCGCGACCTCGTGCGGCGTGCCGTGTCGGAGGAACCCGCCTTCGCCGGCGTAGCTCCCTTCGGTGTTCTCGCGGATCACGACCATGTCGACACCGTCGTTCAACGCGCTGCGCGGCGCCCGGAACGGGCGCACGTTCACGTAGAGGTCGAGCGCGAACCGCAAGCGCAGCAGCAGGCCGCGTTCGAGCACGCCGGGCGGGACGTCGGGCGTGCCCACCGCGCCGAGCAGGATCGCGTCGAGGCCGCGCAGCTCGTCGAGCACCGAGTCGGGGAGGACCTCGCCGGTGCGCAGGTAGCGGGCTCCACCGAGGTCGTAGTCGACCGTGTCGAGGGTCACGCCCGTCGCGGCGACGACCGCGAGCGCCTGCGCGACGACCTCGGGCCCGATCCCGTCACCGCCGATCACCCCGACGCGGTGCGCCACCACTGCACGCTCCTTCTCATCTCGCTCACGAGCCCGTGGGCGTCTCCACCCGGCGTGTCACAAACAAAAACCGCCCACCGAAGTGGACGGTCGGGGGCGAACGCCGGCGGGATCGGCGTTCGCTACGGAATGACGACGACGGTCGCGGGCTCGTACGACATCGCCCGAATCGTACCGCACCGGTACCCGCCCCGATCCGCACTTTGTCGTGTCGGCGACCCGGTGGCGGCACGGGGTCCGCCGGGGCGTTGGGTACCCTGCGCGCCGTGGACCCGTCGCACCTCTCCCGAGCCGCGTTCGAACGCCTGCAAGCCGAGCTCGAGGAACGCTCGACCACTCGCCGCCGGTCGATCTCCGACCACATCGAGCGAGCGCGCGAGCACGGCGACATCTCCGAGAACGCCGAGTACGACTACGCGAAGAACGAGCAGGGGCTGAACGAAGCCCGCATCCGCCAGCTCGACCAGATGTTGCGCACCGCCGTCGTCGTGGAAGACGCCACCGGCGACGTGGTGGAGCCGGGCGTGCTCGTCGACCTGCTCATGGAAGGCGACGACGCGCCGACCACGTTCCTCGTCGGCTCCATCGAAGAGCGCTCCGACGACCACGACATCGTCACGACCACGTCGCCGCTCGGCCAGGCGATCCTCGGCGCGACACCCGGCACGACGGTCACCTACGAAGGCCCCAAGCGCGAGCTGCGCGTCACCGTCGTGGAGATCCGCCCACTCGGCTGAGGCACCGGTGCGTCAGTGCGGCGTGTGACCGTTCGTCGACTGCAGCAGGTAGCCCCGGCTGCGGACGGTCTTGATCTCGAGGCCGAGGGGCTCGATCCGGCGCCGGAGTCGCAGCACGTGCACGTCGAGCGCGTTGCGGGTGGGCGCGCCGTGCGGCCACGCGCGTGCGGCGAGCACGTCGCGGCCCACCACCGAGCCGAAGCGTTCGACGAGCGCGGCGCCGAGCGACTGCTCGACCGGCGACAACGACACCCACTCGTCGCGGAAGCGCAGGAGTCCGTCGCCGTCGAGCTCCGGCGCGGCGATCGGCGCGGCGGCGCGCGCCGCGAGTGCGGCCAGCCGGGCGTCGATGTCGGCGAGCGCGGTGCCGGCGCGGACCCAGTCCTCGAGCGGATCGACGACGACCGGCGCGGGCGTGCCGTCGGCGACGACGAGGAGTCGAGGGGTGCCCGCCGCGCGCAGGGCGCTCAGGCGCTCCTGGTCCTCCGGCCACCGGACGCGAGCCACTTCCACGCCCTGGAAGGTACGGCGCATCTGTGACGAGAGGGTTTCGCGACCGTGACCGGTAGGCAACGCGTCAGACAAGAGCGCTCGAGAGTCGCTCGGCGGCGGCCACGACGGTACGGGCGAGCCGCCGCCCCGGCTGGCGCCCGAGGCGCTCGATCGGTCCGCTCACGCTGATGGCCGCGACCACGTCGCCGGTCCCGTCCCGTACGGGGGCGCTCACGCTCGCCACACCGGCGGCGCGCTCGGCGACGCTGTCGGACCAACCCCGGGCCCGCACCTGGGCGAGCGCGCGCGTCGGCACGTCGAAGCGGTCGCGGTCGGACGCCCACGCGAGGAGCACCTTGGCGCCCGAGCCGAGGGTCAGCGGGAGCACCGCCCCGAGCGGCACGGTGTCGCGCAACCCGCTGCGCTGCTCGTGCGTGGCGATGCACACGCGCTGGTCGCCTTCGCGCACGTAGAGCTGCGCGCTCTCCCCGGTCTCGTCGGAGAGGTCGGTCAACACCGTGCGCGCGCGATCGACGAGGTCGGCGCGGGCGGGCGAGTGCGCCGCCCAGGCGCGGATCGTCGGCCCGAGCCGGACCTGGCCCTCGGGGGTCCGGGTCACGAGCCCGTGCTGTTCGAGCGCGACGACGAAGCGGTGCACCGTCGGCTTCGGCAACCCGGTGCGGGTGACGAGCTGGGCGACCGGGAGGGGTCCCTCGCTCGCGACGATGTCGACGACCAGCACGGCACGGTCGAGGGTCTGTAGACTGTCCACAGATCGAGATTAGCGTCTCATTTACTGAGACAGCATGCAGTGAGACGCACGCACGCCACACGGACCTGGGAGCACAGATGACGGGGACCCCCCGCACGTTGTCGCAGAAGGTCTGGGACCGCCACGTCGTCCACCGCGGCGACGGGGAGCCCGACCTGCTCTACATCGACCTGCACCTCGTGCACGAGGTCACCTCGCCGCAGGCGTTCGACGGCCTGCGCCTCCACGGCCGACGCGTCCGTCGCCCCGACCTCACGGTCGCGACGATGGACCACAACGTGCCGACCTGGGCGGCGGATCGTCCCGTGGAAGACCCCGTGTCCGCGGAGCAGATGTCGGTGCTCGAGCGCAACTGCCGCGAGTTCGGGATCCGTCTCTACGCGATGGGAGATCCCGGCCAAGGGATCGTGCACGTGATCGGGCCCGAGCAAGGACTCACGCTGCCGGGCACGACGATCGTGTGCGGCGACAGCCACACGTCGACGCATGGCGCGTTCGGTGCGCTCGCGTTCGGGATCGGCACCAGCGAAGTCGAGCACGTGCTCGCGACGCAGACGTTGCCGCAGGTGGTGCCGGGGACCATGTCGGTCGTCGTCGACGGCACCGTGCCCGATGGCGTCACCGCGAAGGACATCGTGCTCGCGATCATCGCCCGCATCGGCACCGGCGGCGGCATCGGCTCGATCATCGAGTACCGGGGATCGGCGATCCGCGCGCTGACGATGGAAGGTCGCATGACCGTGTGCAACATGTCGATCGAAGCGGGCGCGCGCGCCGGGCTCGTCGCCCCCGACGACACGACGTTCGCCTATCTCGAAGGACGCCCCTTCGCGCCCACGGGCGCCGACTGGGAGCACGCGCTCGACGACTGGCGCGCCCTCGCCACCGACGACGGCGCCGCCTTCGACAAGGAGGTCGCGATCGACGCTTCCTCGTTGCGCCCCCACGTGTCCTGGGGCACGAACCCGGGGCAGACCGTGACCATCGACGACGTCGTGCCCGATCCCGAGTCGTTCGCCGACCCGACGGAGCGAGATGCCGCGACGCGCGCGCTGCGCTACATGGGCCTGCGCGCCGGCACCCCGATGCGCGACATCACCGTCGACACGGTGTTCATCGGTTCGTGCACGAACGCGCGCATCGAAGACCTGCGTGCCGTCGCCGCGGTCGCTCGCGGGCGGCGGGTCCGCGACGGCGTCCGCACGCTCGTCGTCCCCGGTTCGCACGCGGTGAAGCAGCAAGCCGAAGCCGAAGGCATCGACCGGGTGCTCATCGACGCCGGGTTCGACTGGCGCGAACCCGGTTGCTCGATGTGCCTCGCGATGAACCCCGACAAGCTCGACCCCGGCGAGCGATGCGCGTCGACCTCGAACCGGAACTTCGAGGGCCGCCAGGGCAAGGGCGGGCGCACGCACCTCGTCTCCCCCGCGGTCGCGGCAGCCACCGCGATCGCGGGCCACTTCAGCACCCCCGCCGACCTCGACTGAACGACACCAGGAGCAACCAACGATGGAAGCGGTACGGATCATCTCCGGTCGCGGGGTCCCGCTCGATCGGTCCGACGTCGACACCGACCAGATCATCCCGAGCGACTGGCTGAAGCGCGTGCAGCGCACCGGCTTCGGCGAAGGGCTCTTCTCCGAGTGGCGGGAGAGCTCCGACTTCGTGCTGAACCAGGAGCGCTACGCGGGCGCGAGCGTGCTGGTCGCGGGCCCCAACTTCGGCACCGGCTCCTCGCGCGAGCACGCCGTGTGGGCGCTGCAGGACTACGGCTTCGCCGCGGTGATCTCGCCCCGCTTCGGCGACATCTTCCGGAACAACTCGCTGAAGGGCGGGCTCGTGCCGGTGGTGCTCCCCCAAGCGGTCGTGACCCGGTTGCAGGCCGCGCTCGACGACGACCCGAGCATCGAGATCGTCGTCGACGTGGAAGCCCGCCGTGTTGCAGTACCTGCCATCGGCATCGACGAGCCGTTCCCGCTCGACGACTTCACGCGCCACCGGCTGCTGCACGGCCTCGACGACATCGGGATCACCCTGCAGCACGCGGACGAGATCGCCGCCTACGAGTCGACGCGCCCGTCCTGGCTGCCGGTCACCTGAGCGTCCACGTCGTCGCGACGTAGTGACACGTCGGACGCTTCCGGCGCGCCGGGCTCGTCGCGCCCCGCGATCACGAGGCGATCGCGACCGGTCTGCTTGGCGCGGAACAGCGCCGCGTCGGCGAGTCGGAACACCGACTCGAAGTCGTTGCCGTCGGCGCTGTCGGCCAGCCCGTAGCTCGCGGTGAACGTCGGGACCTCGCCCCCGTGGAGCGCGTCCGCGAGGTACGACCGCATCCGGTGGACCACCGCGGCCGCTTCGACGACCGAGCACCTCGGGAACACCACGACGAACTCCTCGCCTCCGTACCGCGCGACGACGTCGTGGTCGCGCACGGCGGTGCGGAGGATCTTCGAGAAGAAGCGCAAGGCCCGGTCACCCGTCTCGTGCCCGAAGGTGTCGTTCAAGTCCTTGAAGTGGTCGAGGTCGACGATCGCCAACGCGAAGTCGGTGTCGTCGGTCCGCAACCGGTTCACCGCGTTCTCGAGGCTGCGGCGGTTCAACAGCCCGGTCAGCGGGTCGGTCGACGCCTGGAGCTCGCTGCTCGCCATCGCGCGCAGCACACCGAGGCGTGAGCCGGCCTGCCGAGCGAGGCCTTCGAGACCGACGGCGGTGTCGACATCGGGGAGGTGGTGCTCGGCCCCGGTCACGTGGACCACGCCCATCGGCGTGCCGAGCACGGTGACGGGGATGCACAGCGCCGAACACGCACCGTACGGCCGTTGCCGCAGTCGCGGGCAGGCATCGAGCGCTTCCGACGACGAGAACGCGAGCGTCTGCCCGCGTCGTACCGCCGGGCAGCTCCACGGCGTGTCGACGCCGCACCCCGGTGCGGTCGCCGCGCCGATCGACACGACGGCGCGGCGCAGGTGCGCACGACTCGAGTCGGCGAGCAGCAGCTCGGCCGGTTGGTCGGTGAGGTCGGCGAACGCGCGGCCGACGACTTCGAGGCCTTCGTCTTCGTCCTCGGCCATCTCCAACGCGTCCTGCAGGCACGACGCGAACCGGTAGCGCTCCGACTCGCGACGCAGCACCTCTTCGCGTCCGGCGATCGCGCGCCGCTGCGCCATGATCGCCGTGCGGATCGGCCGGGCGCTCGACACGAAGATCGCCGCGGCCGCGACGGGCGCGAACACGAACGCCTGCGCCATGGTCTCGCTGCGCGCGATCCCGAGCAGCTGCTCGGCGATCAGCCGCGCGACGATGAACGCGACGAACATCGACAACACGGCGCGCACGAGCTGCAACAGCAACGTGCCGATCGAGTCGTCGATCTCGCGGAACTCGGGGCCCGCCCAGTCCGGCGGGGCGTCGGCCTCGGACGTGACCCGCGACTGGACCGGACCGCGCCCTGGTCTGGTGTCCCCCGCATCCGGACTCACACGGGCACCATCGGCCCCGACCGGGCGCAGTTGAGGCCCCCGGAGCCGAACCGCGCTCAGCGGGGGCGCCACCCCGCCAGAAGGGCGAGCTCCCGCCACTTCCAGAAGCAGTCGACGTCGGCGAACCCGACGTCGCGGAGCCACTCGAGCTGGTCCTCGACCGCGGCGAGCTTGTTCGACGGGTCGTCCTGGGCTGGGGTCTTGCCGATCGCGGCGAGGAACTCCTCGTGCAACGGCGCGGTCGCCGACGCGACGTGTTCGAGGTTCGCGAAGAGCCCGCCGGGCTCCAGGCGTTCGAAGACCTCTCGGGCCAAGACGCGCTTGCGCTCGTCGACCACGTGATGGATCGCAAAGCTCGACACGACGAGGTCGAACGTGCCGAGGTCGGGCAGTCGGTCGTCGAGGTCGTGCTGCACGATCGACACGCGCGCATCACCCGCGAAGCGCTCGTGAGCTCGTCGCAGCATCTCGGGCTGGAAGTCGAGCGCGACGCCGGTTGCTTCGGGAGCACGGTCGAGCACCATCGCGAGCAACAGGCCGTCGCCGGTTCCGAGGTCGAGCACTCGTCGTGGCGCGTCGATGAGCTCGAACAGCACGGCGAAGCCCTCGGCGCGGTGCGGGATCGCGTCGCGTTCGGCGAGGTAGCGCTCCGCCCACGCCGGCTCGACCCACAGGTTCACCGGCGCGCTCACGGGCCGACCGCCGTCTCGCGCGTCTCGCCGCGCTCCCGCACCCGGACAAGCTTGTTCACCGCGTTCAGGAACGCGCGCGCCGACGCCTCGACGACGTCGGTGGCAACCCCACGACCGGCGACCTTGTGACCGTCGGCCTCGAGCTGGAGCGCGACCGCGCCCAACGCGTCGGATCCACCGGTCACCGACGACACCTGGAAGTTCTTCAGCTCGCCGCTCACGCCGGTCGCGGTCGAGATCGCCGCGATCGCGGCGTCGATCATGCCGTCGCCGGTGCCGGTCGCCTCGTGCTTGCCGCTCGTCGCGTCGGTGATCACCACGCGCGCCATCGGGCGACCGATCGTCCCGCCCCGCAGGTCGAGCTCGGCGATCGTGAACCGGTGCACGGCCTCGACGCCGAGCTCTTCGGCGACGATCGCCTCGATGTCGGCCTCGCTGATCTCGACCTTGCGGTCGGCGAGCTCCTTGAACCGCATGAACGCCGTGTTCAGCGCGTCGCCCTGCACGTGCAGACCCATGCGCGCCAAGGTGTCGGAGAACGCGTGCCGGCCGGAGTGCTTGCCCAGCACGATCTGCGCCGCTTCCTGGCCGACGGTGGATGCGTCGATGATCTCGTACGTCTCCCGATCCGACAGCACGCCGTGCTGGTGGATCCCCGCCTCGTGCGCGAACGCGTTGCGCCCGACGACGGCCTTGTTGTACTGCACCGCGTAGCCCGTGAGGCGCGACACGATGCGCGACGTCCGGGCGAGCTCTTCGGTCCGGACGCCCACGTCGAGGCCGGCGAAGTGGTCGGCGCGCGTCTTGATCGCCATCACCACCTCTTCGAGGGCGGCGTTGCCGGCGCGCTCGCCCAGACCGTTGATCGCGCACTCGACCTGCCGTGCGCCGTTCGAGACGCCGGCGAGCGAGTTCGCGACCGCGAGACCGAGGTCGTCGTGACAGTGGGTCGACACGACGAAGTCGCCGCGCACGGTGTCGATCACGTACGCGATGAGCTTGCCGTAGTCCTCCGGCACCGCGAAGCCGACCGTGTCGGGGATGTTGAGCGTGGTCGCGCCGGCGTCGACCGCGATCTGGCACACCTCGCACATGAAGTCGGGGTCGGAGCGATAGCCGTCTTCGGGCGAGAACTCCACGTCGTCGCAGTAGCTCTTGGCCCGGGCAACGCCTGCGGCGGCTTCTGCCTTCACCTGCTCCGGCGTCATGCGGAGCTTCTTCTCCATGTGGATCTTGGAGGTCGCGATGAACACGTGGATCCGAGCGCGCTCCGCGTGCCGGACCGCTTCCCACGCCCGGTCGACGTCGGCGAACCCCGTGCGGGACAGCCCGGCGATCGTCGGGCCGCGCACGCCCTTCGCGATCGCTTCGACGGCTTCGAAGTCGCCCTGGCTCGCGATCGGGAAGCCGGCCTCGATCACGTCGACCCCGAGGCGAGCGAGCTGCTCGGCGATCTCCAGCTTCTCGCCGACGTCGAGGGAGATGCCCGGCGACTGCTCGCCGTCTCGCAGCGTGGTGTCGAAGATCAGGACCTTGTCCATCTCGGTCTCCGGAGGGTCGTGGACGGGAATCTGGGCAACGAAAAACCCTCCGGGCCCGGAGGCTCGGAGGGCGGTCGCGCGAGCACCGGCGGGCGCTCGCGCTTACAGAAGGAGGAGGTCCAGCGTCGTGGGAGCGGTGCCCGGGGTCGCCGACATAAGTCCGTGGAGTGTGACAGCCAGGGGCACGATCGTCAACTCAGGTGGACGTGACGGTCAGGATCCCGGGAGAATCCGCCCGTGCGCAGATGGCCTCGACGAGTCGTCCGTCTCGGTGCGCTCGCCGCGCTCGGCTATGCCGCGCTCCGTCTGTGGCGCGCGACGCGCGCGACCGTGGCCGACGAGGCGCGCGAGTGGGAGGCGAGTCCGTTCCCCTTCCCGCCGGTGCCCGCCGCTCGCCACGATGCGCCCGCGGTCGCCGGCCCCGGAGCGGCGTGGGTCGCACCGATCGGCGGCACGTGCCCGGCATCGCACCCGGTGAAGGTCAAGGTCGCGAGCGGGATCTTCCACGTGCCCGGCGGCGCGAATTACGACCGCACGCGCCCCGACCGCTGCTATCCCGACGCCGCGGCGGCTGAGGCCGACGGCTTCCGCGCCGCCAAGCACTGACGCGCGACGGTCAGTCGAGGTCGATCGCGCGCGCCGACTGGATCCCGGGCTCGGCCTGCAAGCGGGCGAGCACGTCGGGGGCGACCGCGGCGTCGGTGGCGAGCACCATCAACGCCGCTTCGCCGCGCGGCGAGCGACCGACGTCCATGTCGGCGATGTTGATCCCCTCGACCCCGAGCAGCGAGCCGACCTTGCCGATCATCCCGGGTCGGTCGTCGTTGTGCACGACCAACATGTGCGCGGCCGGCGGGAGATCCACGAGGTGGTCGTCGATGGCGACGATGCGCGGCGCAGCCTGCTTGCCGAACAGGGTGCCGGCGACGTGGCTGCCGTTCTCCGCACGCAGCGACACGAGGTTGACGTAGTCGCGCACGTCGGATGATGTCGTCTCGCGCACGGTGATCCCTCGGTCGGCGGCGAGCTGCGGTGCGTTCACGTAGGTGACGGGCTCGTCGACGACGGGACCGAGCACGCCCTTCAGCACCGCGAGCGTGAGCACGCGACAGTCGTAGTCGGCGATCTCGCCTTCGTACACGACCGACAGCTCGCCGGGCGCGTCGGTCGACAGTCCGGTGAAGAGCCGTCCGAGCCGCTCGGCGAGGGGGAGGAACGGGCGCACGGTCTCCGACGCTTCGGTCGCGGCGACGTTCACGGCGAAGGGGACGAACTCGCCGCGCAGCGCGAGCACCACCTGCTCGGCGATCGTGACGCCGGCCTTGTCCTGCGCTTCGGCCGTGGACGCGCCGAGGTGCGGCGTCACCACGACGCTGTCGAGCCCGAACAGCGGCGACTCGGTGGTGGGCTCCTCCAGGAACACGTCGAGGGCGGCGCCGGCGACCCGACCGTCGCGCACCGCCTCGGCGAGCGCCGCTTCGTCGACGATGCCGCCGCGGGCGGTGTTCACGAGTCGGAGACCGGGCCGGGCCTTGGCGAGCACGTCGGCGCCGATCAAGCCCATCGTGTCGGGCGTCTTCGGCAGGTGCACCGTGAGGAAGTCGACGGTCGCGACGAGCTCTTCGACGGTCGGCACGAGCTGGACCCCGAGCTGGCGGGCGCGTTCGGCGCTCACGTACGGGTCGTAAGCGACCAGGCGCATGCCGAACGCGAGGGCGCGCTGCGCGACGAGCACGCCGACCCGACCGAGGCCGACGACACCGAGCGTCTTGCCGTGCAGCTCGACGCCCTCCCAACGCGACCGGTTCCACTGGCCGGCTTTGAGGTCGGCGTGCGCCTGCGGCACGTTGCGCGCCTGGGCGAGGAGCAATGCCATCGTGTGCTCGGCGGCCGAGAGCACATTGGACTGCGGCGCGTTCACCACCATGACGCCGCGGCGGGTCGCCTCCGCGACGTCGACGTTGTCGAGCCCGATGCCCGCGCGGCCCACGACCACCAGATCGGTGCCGGCCTCGAGGACCTCCGCGTCGACGCGCGTGGCGGAGCGGATGATGAGGGCGGCG
>DASUMP010000287.1:0-5999 GCA_036277635.1 Acidimicrobiia bacterium
TTCGCGAACGCGCTCGTGCCCCTCGACGAGGCGCTGGTGCAGGTCGCGCTCGATCTGTCCGGACGGCCGTTCCTCGTGTACGACATCGATCCCGTCGCCGAGTGGATCGGTACGTTCGACCCGCAGCTCGCCGAGGAGTTCTGGAAGGGGTTCGTCGACGGCGCGCGCGTCACGCTGCACCTGCGCAGCGTCAGCGGACGGAACGGTCACCACGTGATCGAGGCGTCGTTCAAGGGCGTCGCCCGAGCGCTGCGCGACGCGGTGCGCGTCGAGGGCGCCGGCGTCCCCTCGACGAAGGGCACGCTCACGCAGTGAGCGCCGGCCCGCCGATCGCCGTCGTCGACTACGGCATCGGCAACCTCCGATCTGCCGAGAAGGCGCTCCAGCACCTGGGCGCGCGCGCGACCTTGACGGCCGACCCTGCGGCGATCGCGTCGGCGGCGGGCGTGGTGTTGCCCGGCGTCGGGGCGTTCGGGGCGTGCATGCGCGCCCTGCGCGAGCGCGGCCTCGAAGCCGCGACGCGCGCCGCGGCCACGAGCGGCCGACCGTTCCTCGGCGTGTGCGTGGGGATGCAGATGCTCTTCGACGGGAGCGACGAGTCGCCCGACGTCTCGGGCCTGGGCCTCGTGCTCGGTCGCGTGCATCGGCTCCCCGCCCACGTGAAGCTGCCCCAGATCGGGTGGAACACCGTGGAGGTGCGGGCCGGCAGCGCACTTCTCGCCGGGTTGGGTCCCGAGCCGTGGCTCTACTTCGTGCACTCGTACGTGGGCGTCCCCGACGATCCCGACGTGGTCGCCGGATGGACCGAGCACGGGGAGCGGTTCGCGGCGGCGATCGAACACGGGTCGTTGTGGGCGACGCAGTTCCACCCCGAGAAGAGCGGTGCCACCGGCCTCGCGGTCCTCGCGAACTTCGTGCGGGCGTGCGGGTCGTGAACGGTCCCGAGCCCGTCGGCGGCTTCCAGCTGTTCCCGGCGATCGACCTCCTCGGCGGTCGTGTCGTCCGGCTGCGGCAGGGCGACTACGACGCGGAAACGGTCTACGCCGACGACCCGGTGGCCGTGGCGGCGCGGTTCGCGGACGCGGGCGCGCCGTGGATCCACGTCGTCGATCTCGACGCGGCGCGCGACGGCACGGCGCGGAACCTCGACGCGCTCGAAGCGATCGGCGCCGCGGTCGCGACGCCGATCCAGGCCGGGGGAGGGGTGCGGAGCGTGCGCGACGCGCAGGCGCGCCTCGCGCACGGCGTCGCTCGCGTCGTCGTCGGCAGCGCCGCCGTCGAGCACCCCGAGGTGGTCGACGAGCTCGCCGCCTCGCATCCGGGTGCAGTCGCGGTCGGCCTCGACGCGCGTGGTCGCGACGTCGCGATCCACGGCTGGCGCGACGCGACCGGACGCGATCTGGTCGATCTCGCCCGGCGCTTCGATCGTCCCGGGGTCGGCGCGCTCGTCGTCACCGACATCGCACGCGACGGCATGCTCGAGGGTCCGGCGACCGAGCAGCTGCGCGCGGTGGTGGGCGAGGTCGGCGTGCCGGTCGTCGCGAGCGGCGGGGTCGGCGGTCTCGACGACCTCCGCGTGCTGCGCGATCTCGAAGTCGACGGTCGCGCGCTGGCCGGCGTCATCGTCGGGCGCGCGCTGTACGAAGGTCGGTTCACGGTGGAAGAGGCGGTGGCCGCGTGCTCGCGACGAGGGTGATCCCGTGTCTCGACGTCGACGGCGGGCGCGTCGTGAAGGGCATCAACTTCGTGGGCATCCGCGACGCGGGCGATCCGGTCGAGCTCGCGGCGCGCTACGACGCCGAAGGTGCCGACGAGCTCGTGTTCCTCGACATCACCGCGTCGTCCGACGAGCGCGACACGATGGTGCACGTGGTCGAGCGGGTCGCCGACCAGGTGTTCATCCCGTTCACGGTCGGGGGAGGGATTCGCTCGGTCGACGACGTGCGCCGGATGCTGCGCGCCGGCGCCGACAAGGTGTCGCTGAACACCGCGGCGGTCGCCGACCCCACCCTCGTGACCGACGCGGCCGACGAGTTCGGCGCGCAGTGCATCGTGATCGCGATCGACGCCCGGCGCCGCGACCCCGACGACCCGGCGCAGGGCTTCGAGGTCGTGACCCACGGTGGCCGGCGACCGACCGGCCTCGATCTCGTGGAGTGGGCCGCCCGGGTGTGCGAGCTCGGGGCCGGCGAGATCCTCCTCACATCGATGGACCGCGACGGCACCCAGGAGGGCTACGACCTCGAACAGCTGCGCGCGGTCGACGCCGCCGTCCCCGTCCCGGTCATCGCGAGCGGGGGAGTGGGGACCCTCGAGCACCTGTGCACCGGCGTGCTCGAGGGTGGTGCGTCCGCGGTGCTCGCCGCGTCGATCTTCCACTTCGGCCGCCATTCGGTCGCCGAGGCCAAGGCCGCGCTCGCCGCACGCGGCATCCTCGTCCGCCCCTGAGCCCGCGCACTCGGGACCGACGGCGGTTCCGTCGCGGCCGTGGGCGGGGTACCGTCTCGCCCAGGCGCCGCCTGCCCGAGTGGCGCCCGGAGCAAGGGGGTGTCATGTCCGACACTGACCACCTGCCCAACGGTGGCGTCGACGAAGGCTTCTTCCGGCGCTACCGCCAACTCCTCGACGCGGAAGATGCCGCGTTCGACGAGTTGGAGCACGCGTACGAAGACGGCGACCGCGCGCACTTCGAGTCGGATCTCGCGCTGTGGCGCCAGGCGGCCGAGCGTCGCCAGGTGTTCTTGAGCCGGCACGGCCTGATGGAGGCGCCGCCGGTCCTCACGATCTAGCAGCTGGCGGTCAGCCCGCCGGCAGGTCGCGCACGAACTGCGCGACCAACGCACTGACGCGGTCGGTGCGACCCACGAAGAAGTGGCTCGCGCCCGTCACCGTCTCGACGCGCGTCGCGCGCCATCCGGCGAGGTCGGCGACCACCGCGGCGGGCTCCCGGACCTCGTCGTGCTCGGCCAACACGACGAGCTTGGGACGCTCGTCGTCGGCGACGGCGGCGAAGTCCCGACCGAACCGCAGCGGGGGCGCGATCGCCACCCACGCTGCGAGCCGCGGATCGTGCACCTGGAGCGCGACGTCGCCCCCGAACGACCACCCGACCACCGCGCGCGGCGCCCCCGGGGCGAGCGCCGCGGTCGCGTCGAGGATCGCCAGCACGTCGGTGATCTCGGCGGTGCCTCCGCCGTGGGTGCCTTCGCTGCCCTCGACGCCGCGGAAGTTGAAGCGCGCCGCGGCGACATCGGTGGCGGGGAGCGCGGTGAACAGCGCCGAGGTGACAAGGCTGCGCATCGTGCCTCCGTGCAGGGGGTGCGGATGGCACAGGACGACGAGCGCTGCTGCTCGCGTGTCCGACGGGAGCGCGTACTCGGCTTCCAGGCGGAACCCGTCGGCGGTCGTGACGGCGAGCGGCGTGGAGGCCGGGACGTTCGTCACGCGGAGATCCCGACCGCGTCGCAGATGACGGCGAGCACGAACGCTTCCTCGCGCCACGCGTCGTACCGCCCGGACGGTCCACCGTGGCCGGCGCCCAGCTCCGTCCGCAGGAGGATGGGGCGGTCGCTCGTGGAGTGGTCGCGGAGCCGCGCGACCCACTTCGCGGGCTCCCAGTACTGCACCCGCATGTCGTTGAGGCCTGCGGTCGCGAGGACGCGGGGATACGGCGCGGACCGCACGTTGTCGTAGGGCGAGTACTCGAGCATCGCCGCGTGCAGCGCGGGATCGCGCGGGTCACCCCACTCCTCCCACTCGGTGACGGTCAGCGGCAACGACGGGTCGGACATCGTCGTGATCGCGTCCACGAACGGGACTTCGGCGACGACGGCGGCGAACAGATCGGGTCGCAGGTTGGTGATCGCGCCCATGAGCAGTCCGCCGGCGCTGCGCCCGCGAGCGACGAGTCGGTCGGGCGTGGTCACACCCCGATCGCAGAGGTGCTGCGCGCACGCGACGAAGTCGGTGAACGTGTTGCGCTTCTGCGCGAGACGGCCCGCTTCGTACCAGGCCCGTCCGAGCTCGCCGCCGCCGCGCACGTGGGCGATCGCCACGATGAAGCCGCGAGCGAGGAGCGGCAGCCGCGACGCGCGGAACGTCGGGTCGTACGACGATTCGTAGGCCCCGTACCCCGTGAGCAGCAGCGGCGCGGCTGACGCTCCCTCGAGGACCTCGCGGCGCGCGACGAGGGTGATCGGGATGCGAGTGCCGTCGGCGGCGACCGCCCAATCGCGGGTCGTCACGTGGTCGTCGCGCGCGTAGCCCGGTACCGGTTGACGCTTCACGACGGTGCGCGCGCCCGTGCGCAGGTCGATGTCGAGGTCGGCCGGCGGCTCCACCATCGAGGTCTCGACCGCGCGCACGGTGGCGGTGTCGAACTCCGCGGTCGTCCCCGCGAACAGCGAGGTCGCCGCGGCGCCGCTCGCGACGACGCGCCCGGCGCCGGCCGACGCGTCGTCGAGGTCGATGAGGCGGAGCCGCACATCGACCTCGTGGCGCTCGCTGATCACGAGGTGCGACGCGTACACGTCGATGGACTCGACCCGGGTCCCGGCGCGCCCGGCGACCACGTCGACCCAGTGCTCGCGGCTCGGGGTCTCGAGCGGCGCGACAACGACGCGGAAATCCTCGGCGCCGTCGTTCGTGAGCACGAACAGGCGATCTCCCGAGCTCGCGGAGCGATGATGATCGACTTCGTACTCCACGCCCGCGATCCGTGGCTGCACGACGCGCGGCGGTTCGTGGGGTGCGTGCGCGTCGACGGTCCACACTTCGCTCGTCGACTTCGAGTGCGCGCGGATGAAGACGAGGTCGCCCGACCGCGACGCGTCGACGTCGACGAAGAAACGCTCGTCGGGCTCTTCGAAGACGCAGACGTCGGAGTCAGCGCTCGTGCCGACCCGGTGGCGCCACACCTGGAACGGTCGGTGGGCGGCATCGGAACGGGTGAAGAACAACGTCTCGGAGTCGGCGGCCCACGCGAGCCCGTAGTAGGCGCCGCTGATGTGATCGATGTCGTCGCCGGCCTGCAGGTCGCGCACGCGGATCTCGAGGTGCTCGGCACCGGTGAGGTCGGCCGCCCACGCGACCCGGCGGTGGTCGGGGCTGACCGCGAGGTCCGCGAGCACGAAGTAGTCGTGGCCGCGCGCTTCGACGTTGCCGTCGAGCACGACCGCGGTCTCCCCACCGCCGCGCGGGCGCCGGCACTGGATGCCGTACTGGGCGCCGGCAACGGTTCGCGAGAAGTACTCCCACGGACCGTCAGGGACGGGCGCCGACTCGTCGGCCTCCTGGACGTGCGCGCGCAGCTCGTCGAACAAGCGCTCGCGCAGCGGCGCGAGGTGGGCGAGGACGGCGTCCGTGTGCGCGTTCTCCGCGCGGAGGTGCTCGAGCACCTCGGGATCGTCGCGGCCGCGCAGCCAGTGGTAGTCGTCGTGGCGGGTGACGTCGTGCTCGACGAACGACTGGGCGCGCCGTGCGGGGCGGGGAGGCCCGGGATGCGCCACCGCGGCACGTTACCGAGCGCTGCGGCCGTCGGGGTGGAAACCCGGCGGCGCGCGGAGAGGTGACCGCTACGATCCGCCGCCACATGGGCAGCCCGATCGCGACGCCGATCCCCTTCACCGCCGACGAGCTCGACGCCGTCCGCTTCGACGACCGGGGCCTGGTCGTGGCGGTGGTCCAGGAGGTCGCGACGGGCGCGGTGCTGATGGTGGCGTGGATGAACCGCGAGTCGCTGCAGCGCACGCTCGAGACCGGCCGGACGTGGTTCTGGAGCCGGAGTCGCGCCGAGCTGTGGTGCAAGGGCGAGACCTCCGGCGACCGTCAGTACGTCCGCCGGGTCGCCTACGACTGCGACGGGGACGCGGTGCTCGTCGAGGTGGTGCAGGAGGGCCAGGGCGCGTGCCACACGGGCGAGCGCTCGTGCTTCTTCCGCGACTTCGGCGGCGGCGACGCGCCCGGCCCCCGGTGAACCATCCGGAGCAGGCCGTGCAGCC
>DASUMP010000288.1:0-2593 GCA_036277635.1 Acidimicrobiia bacterium
TGTCGCGGCGTCATCGAGCGCGCCGGCCCCGACGGGTTGCACCGCCTCTGGGCGCGCGAGTCGATGGTGCCCACCCGCAACGAGCTCGACGCGCCCGGCCTGTGGCTCGCGCGCATCGAGTTCGACTGATCCACCCACGACCTCGGGAGAGAGAATGCGCATCGGTGTGCTCGGCGCGGGCGTGATGGGCAGCGGGATCGCGCAGGTCACCGCGATCGCCGGCTACGACACGGTCTGCGCCGACATCGACCCGAACGTCCTCGCGCAGGCGCCCGAGCTGGTCGCGCACGGCCGCTTCGGCCTCGACGGCGCGGTCGAACGGGGCAAGCTCACGCGTGACGATGCCGACGCCGCGCTCGCCCGCCTCAGCTTCACGAGCGAGCTCGACGCGGTCGCGCACACCGACCTGGTGATCGAAGCGGTCCCCGAGCGCCTCGATCTCAAGATCTCGGTGTTCCGCGACCTCGATCGCGCCGCACCGCCGGCCACGATCCTCGCCTCCAACACCTCGGGCTTCCCCATCGCCGCGCTCGCCGCCGCCACCGACCGCCCCGCGCAGGTCATCGGGTGGCACTGGGCGTCACCGGCGCCGGTGATGAAGCTCGCCGAGATCGTCACCACTGCGCACACGAGCGAGTCGACCACAAACACTGTCGTCGAGGTCGCGCGCGCGTGCGGGAAGCACCCGATCGTCGTGAAGGACAACCCGATGGAGTGGGGCTTCGTCGCCAACCGCGTGTACTTCGCGATGGTGCGCGAGGCGCAACGCGTCGTCGACGAAGGCATCGCCACGCGCGACGACGTCGATCAGCTGATGGTCGACTGCTTCCGTTGGCCGAGCGGCCCGTTCGGCATGGTCCGCGGCGCCGGCTCCGGCTGGTCGTAGCGACCGCGCGACCGCCTCAGAACCACGACAAGGTCGCGGGCGCGGGGAACGTCGCGAACAATGCGTCGGCCCGCGCCAGCGCGCCCGGCACGTGCTCGTCGATCAGCCCGGCCGCCGCGAGCTCGCGCCAGCCGACCCCGCCGAGCAGCACCGACCCCAGCTCGCGCACGCCCAACGCCACGTCGGCCGAACGCGTCGTCGTCGTGGCCGACACACCGTCGCCCGCCTCCAGCGCGACCCGCACCTCGCCGTCGGCACCATGCACGTCGATCACGAGCGATCCCGACGCCGAGTACGACCGCGCACCGAGCGCCGCGACCGGGTCGTGCACCGCGACATAGAGCCGGTCGTTCACGTAGTCGACGCGCAACCGGCGAGGCTCGGCCAACCACCACCGCACCGGGTCGTCGATCGGCGCGCCGATCACCCGCACCTGCGCGACCAGGTCGACGTCGAACAGGTAGCGCCACAACGCCACCCGCGCCGTGTCAGTGCGCGCCTGCACGTCGAGCACGGTCATGCGCGCGTTGGTGATGCCGTCGGATCCCAACCAGTCGCTGTCGATCTTGTACTGCGCGAACCCGTCGTCGGCACCCGACGCGTCGGCGTGCACGACGTAGAACCACGCCTCGTCGGGCTCGGCGAAGAAGTACGCCTCGTCCCACCAACCCTCGGGCCGCGACACCATCCCCGCACGCAGCGGCCGCACCGACTCGTACAACGGAGGGAGCAACGAACGCGCCGTCGCATCGTCGACGAAGCGCACCGAACCCGAACCGTCGACCGGTCGCGCGAACGCGCTGTACCGGGGATCGATCGAGAACCCGAGCTGCCACGTGGCGATCCCGTAGCCGAACCGCCCGTAGATCGAGCTCTCGCTCGCGGTGAGGATCGACACCGCCTCGCCGTGCGCCCGCGCGTCGTCGTGCAGCTCGCGCATCATCTGGCGCAGCACGCCCCGCCGCCGGTGCGTCGGCAGCACACCGATCCACGACACCGCCGCCGCCGGCAGCACACCCCCGCCCGGCATCGTCAGCTCGAACGAGTAGTTGCGCCCGACGCCCACGACCTCGGCGCCCTCGACCGCCACCCGCGCCCGCTCCAGCTCCAACCGCGCCCACGTGTCGGGAGACCCCGGCTTCCGGGCCGCCTGCCCGAACGCCCGCGCGTCAGCCGTCAGCAGCGCCGCGAGATTCGCGTCGTCGACCCCCCGGTACTCGATGTCCATCCCGCCGTTCTACCGGCCCCACCCACGTCCATTGAAGCGATTTCCTTGCTCTGCACCGATCTGGCTTCAATGAACGACGGGCGGCGGCGGGCGGCGGAGGGTGCCGAGGTAGGTGAGGCCGGTCGCGCCGAGGACGATGGCGACGAGGAAGAGGCCGCCGCGGCCGGTGTTCGGGAAGATCACGCCGAGGATGCCGCCGGCGACCCAGACGAGCTGGAAGCGCGTCTCGAAGCGCGCGAACGCGCGGCCACGCACGGCGTCGTGCGCGTCGCGTTGGAGGAGGCTGTCGAAGGCGAGGCGGCCGCACGCGGCGCCGGCGGCGATCGCGAACGCGGCGAACGAGAGCGCCGGTCGGCCGAAGCTGCGCGCCGCGAAGATCAGCGCGACGCCGGGGATGATCATCGACCCGACGAGGATCACTTCCTCGCGATAGCGCCGTCTGAGGTACGGGGCGAGGATCGTGCCGAGACCGTTGCCGA
>DASUMP010000289.1:0-7369 GCA_036277635.1 Acidimicrobiia bacterium
CGGATGCCCGAACCGGCGCTCATGCGCTGGGCGAGACCCGGACTGATCGTGTCGTGCGTGCCCGTGCTGTCACGGTGCTCCAAGGTGCCGTCGAGCACCCACGTGACGATCTCCATGTCGCGGTGCGGGTGCGTGCCGAACCCTCCGCCGGGCGCGACGGTGTCGTCGTTCAGGACCAAGAGCAGGCCGTGGTGCGTGTTGTCGGGGTCGTAGTGCCCGCCGAAGCTGAACGAGTGCCACGAGTCGAGCCAATCGATCTCCGTGTGCATCCGCTGCGCCGCGGGCCTGACGTCGACTCCAGCCATCGCTCCTCCTCGCGCACCACGAACGCGCACCGCGCTCGTCAACCCGTGCAACGTCACCGCATTCCCGACGCCCGCTCCCGCGCTCACCGCACCAAGCGCGACAGGCGGCGATCGGCGAGGATTTTTCCCCCGGTCTGGCACGCCGCGCAGTACACGACCTCGTGCGACTCGTACGACACCCGCCGCAGGTCCTCGCCGCACCGCGGGCACGGCATCCCGAACTTGCCGTGGACCGTGAAGTGCTCGCCGAGCTTCGGCTCCGAGAGACCGCCCGACCGCCTCCGCTCGCGCGCCAACGCGTCGGCGAGCACCGCGCGCACCGACTCGAGCAGGCGTTCGCGCTCGTCAGCCGACAGGCTCTTCAGCGACGCGTACGGCGACAGCTGCGCGCGGTGCAACGCGTCGTCGGCGTACCCGCGCCCCACCCCGGAGACCGTGCGTTGGTCGCGCAGGATCGTGTGCACGCGCCGCCCGTCGACGCCGGTGCGGACGAACGACGCGAACTCCTCCGAGCCGGGTTCCGGACCGAGCTTCTCGAGCGGTCCGTCGTCGTCGCCGGCGAGCACCCACCATCCGGCTTTGCGCTCGGTGCCGTGTTCACGGATCAACACGGCCCGATCTCCCGAGAACCGCCACCGCACGACGGCACCCTTGGGTCGCGTGCGCTTCGGGGGCGTCTCGAGGTCGACGCGGCCCGCCTGCGAGAGGTGGAACAGCACCCGCCGGTCACCGAAGCGCAGCTCGACGTACTTCCCGCGCCGAGTCACCGACTCCACGGTTCGCCCGATCAGCTCGTCGGGCGACGGCACGACCGTCTTCAGCGCGGTGAACCCGAGCGGCTCGTAGCCCTCGAGCGTCGCGCCCACCAACCACTCGGCGAGCCGCTCGGCGAGCGCCTGCATCTGCGGCAGCTCCGGCACGCGCTCACGCTACCCGTGGCGCGCGCCGAGCGACTCTGCGTAGGTGGCAGCGCCGCGCGCCCACTCGGGGCCGTTGCCCCAGTTCTGGCGCGTGCGCTTGGCCCGATGGTCGGGGTCGTGGGCGCGGCACTGCGCGGCGTAGCGCTTCGCGGTCTCGATGCCTTCGGGGAGCGACCAGAAGTCTTCTTCGAACGAGAACCTCCCGTCGCCGGCGTACTGCAGGATCGTCACGCCGGGGAAGTCGATCGGCGGTGCGCCGGGCTCGGGGTCGTCGCGACGGTTCTGCATGTACACCACGACACGCCCCGAGTCGTCGACGACGTGCCATTCGTACGCCGTGTAGATCTCGGCGTACTCCGCCATCGTGGGCTTGATCCACGCCCGCACTTCCTCGCGACCCTGCTTGTTGCCGAGGATGTGCTCGATGTACGTGACGTCGTCGGTGAAGCACTCGTCGACCCACGCATCCCACGACTCACCCACCGCGCCGAGCTGCCAATAGCGCCGGAACGCGGTCTCCACCTCGTCGCGATCGAACGTCGTCATGCGCCCTCCCCCGTGCGGTACGCGGAACGTAGCCGGGGTCGAGCGCTCACGACACGTCTGGCGCAGCCTTGCGCGCCTCGCGCGCCTCCTCGAGTCGTTGCTTCACGATCTCCCGCCGCTGTTTGACGTCGGCGTGCGTGAGCTTCTCGACGTCGAGCGAGATGCCCATCGCGGCCTTCACCGCGTCGGGATCGAACGTGACCTCGCTGAGGTCGATGCCGAGATCACGGGCGAGGCGTTCGCCGTGACGGAACGCGATCTCCCGGTGCACCTTCTCGATCTCGCCGAGGATGTCGAGGTCGGGCGCGAGGGCGCCGATCGCGCTGTCGAGGAACATCATGTTCTTCACGAACAACATGAGCTCCTTCGGCGCGTGCGCGCCGTACGCGAGGAGCTTCTTCGTGAGCTCTTGCAGCTCGTGTACGAGCTCGTCGGCCGACAGCTGCGTCGCGTCGACCGGACCGCGGTCGAGACCCAGGTCGCGGAACACGAGCTCGAGGTCGGTGTCGGCGGGGAACGCGCCGAGGTCGCGCAACGCGCGCAGCTGACCCATCACGTCGCCCGTCGTCGCGCCCATCAACAACATGAGGAACGCGAGCCGTTGCGTCTCGTCGAGGCGACCGGTGATGCCGAAGTCCATGAGCACCGTGCGCCCGTCGGGACGGACCATGAGGTTGCCGCCGTGCAAGTCGCCGTGGAAGACGCCGAAGAGCATGGCGCCTTCCATGAACCCGACGAGCCCGGCGTGGAGGACCGCCTCGGTGTCGACGCCCGCCGCTCGCATCGCGTCGACGTCGTCCCACCCGAAGCCGTCGAGCCGCTCCATCACCAGGACGCGCCGGGTGACGAGGTCGGGGTGAGGGCGCGGCACGATCGTGGCGCTCTGTTCGGTGACCGCGAGCACACGCGCGATGTCGAGCATGTTGGCGGCTTCGAGGCGGAAGTCGAGCTCCTCGACGATCGTCTCCGCGAACAACTCCACGAGCGCGGGCGGGTTGGCGAGCGCGGCGACGGGGATCCGACCGATGAGGCGCGGCGCGAGCCACGCCATCGCTTCGATGTCCTGGCGCACGAGCCGCGCGATCTGCGGCCGCTGCACCTTCACGACGACTGACTCGCCGGTGCGCAACGTCGCCGCGTGGACCTGCGCGATCGACGCCGCCGCGATCGGCGTGCGCTCGAACGTCGTGAACACCTCGTCGAGGGGTCGGCCGAGGTCGGCCTCGACGACGCGCCGGACGTCGTCGAACGGCTCGGGCGGGACGCGGTCGCGCAGCTGCTTGAACTCGCGGACGAGCTCGTCGGGGAACAAGCCGTCGCCGGAGGAGACGATCTGGCCGAGCTTGATGTAGGTGGGACCGAGGTGCGCGAACGCGACGCGCAGCCGGTGCGAGAGCCCGACCCGACTGTGCGGCGCGCCGCGACGCCGCTCCCGCAGGTACCACCCACCGAGGGCGAACCCGACCCGGCTCACGACGCGAAGGAGCCGTCCGAGCGGCGGCAGGTGCCCGGTCGAGAGCAGGACCGGCACCTCGTCGCGCGCTCGGGCGCGGACGGAGTCGATCGTCCGCCGCCACCGCATCGACTCGGGGTCGACGACCCACGGACCGCGCTCGCTGAACCCGCCGATGGCGAGATCAGGCGAGGGGCGGTCGTCCATGGATCGCACGGTACCGCCGGGTTCGCGCGCCGCCCTCTCGGAGCGGCGCGCCCGGTGCGTCTACAGCCCGGCGCAGCGTCCGAGCCACGGGCTCGCGCCCTGCCACTCGTACAGGTGCAGCGCGAGCTCGTCCTGGTCGGCCGGGCTCGCGGCGGCAGGGTCGACACCGACGAGGTCGAGACGACCCGCGTGGCGCGCGGTGGAGTCCCACGTCGAACGCGAGAACTGGTACGCACCTCGGTACGTGCCCGACGCGCTCACCGCGCGGTACCCACCCGACGTGTCCGACTCGTGCGCGCGCGTGCACACGAGGAACGGGTGGTTCTGATCGACGCGACGCACGACCGGTGGCGGCGGCGGCACGTCGCCCTGGGCGACCCAGTAGCCGCGACCCGACGGCGCGGCGGCGATCGCGACGTTCGGGACCGCGGCGGTGTTCAGGTCGACCCAGCCCGCGTCGCCGAAGTAGCGCGCGCCGATCGCTTGCACAGCGCCGTTCGCGCGCAGCAGCCAGTAGCCGCGACCATCGGGATCCATCGCGATCGCGGTGATCTCCGGCGCCCCGGGCAGCTGCGCGCTCCCGGCGTGCGGCGCGCCGCCGAACGCGTACACGCCGCCACCTTCACCGGCGAGGACGTAGCCGCCGTCGGGGCCGGCCCCGATCGCGGCGATGCGCTCGCTCACGCCGAGCGCCGCGCTCGAACCGGCGAAGTCGGCGTCGCCGAACGCGAACACGCCTCCGTCGGCCGCGGCGAGCCAGTACCCGTTGCCGGTGGACGTCGACGCGATGCCGACGATCGGCGCGGCGAGGTCGAGTCCACCGCCGGAGCCTTCGAACGACGCGTCGCCGAACGCGAACACGCCCCCGTCAGCGGCGGCGAGCCAGTAGCCGTCGCCGGTGGGCGTCGACGCGATCCCGACGACGGGCGCGGCGAGTGCGACATCGCCGAGACCGCCACGGAAGCCGGCGTCGCCGAACGCGAAGACGCCACCGTCGGCGCCGGCGAGCCAGTAGCCGCGCCCGGTGGGCGTTGCGGCCATGGCGACGAGCGGGGCGCGCAGCTCCATCGGGCCGCCGGGACCCCGGTCGAACACGTCACCGACCGCGGTCACCTGGTTGCGCGCCGGTTGGGTGCTCGCTTCGGCGCCCGGCGTGCCGGGCAGCGCGGCGCCGCCGGCGACGACGAGGGCCAGCAGGCCGAGACCCGCGGCGAACGCGCGGCGCGCCGAGCGGACACGGCCGGGCCGCGCGCGCAGCGCGGCAGCAGGATCGCGAAGGGTTGCCAAGGCGGAGTCGACATGCATCGTGCGTGCGCCTCTCGCCGGATGTGACTGGTGCATCTGTGAACTCCTGTTCGGGACGCGCGCCGACCACCGGGACTGGGAAGGGCGTCGAGTCGTCGGGCTCCCGACGGGTCGGCGAGGGATCAACCTACCGACGGGTAATTGCCCGACCGCCAATCCGCACACGGCCCGGACCGGCGACGTGGTCCAGGTCAGGGCCTTGGCGCGACCCCGTCACACTGCTCGCGCCACGGAACGTGGCCGGGCGCGTGGACGGACTAGTCCGGTCGGGTCAGACGGGGGACGTTCTGCACGTTCCGGACAAATCGTCGCGTCGACGCGAGCGACCCGGAGCGATCAGACCGGGTGCGGGAAGCGGCGCTGCAGCCGCTGCATCCCACCGATCCAGCGGGCGTGATCGGCCGCCTTGCGCTGCACGTACTCGTGCACCTGCGGGTGCGGCAGGATCAAGAAGTCGTCGCGTGCGAGACCGGCGGCAACCGCTTCGGCCACGTCGTCGGGCTCGAGCATGCCGTCGACGCCTGCCACACCGCCGCCCTCGACGCCGGCGGTCATGTTCGTGCGCACCGCTTGCGGACACAGCACCGAGACCTTGATGCCCTGCTCGCCGTAGGTGATGGCGATCCACTCCGCGAGCGCGACGGCGGCGTGCTTGGTCACCGAGTAGGGCGCCGAACCGAGCTGGGTCAGCAGACCAGCGGCCGAGGCCGTCTGCAACAGGTGGCCACCACCGCGGGCCACCATCCGAGGGATGAGGACGCGTGCAGCCCACACGTGCGCCATGACGTTGACGTCGATGCTCAATCGCCACGGCGCGTCGTCGAGCTCCACGCCGCCGGGGATCGCGACCCCCGCGTTCGAGCAGAACAGGTCGATCGGGCCGTGGCGCGCCTCCACCTCGTCGACGAGCCGCGCAATCGCGTCCGGGTCGGTGACGTCGCAGGGGAAAGCGTCGCCACCCGTCTCCGACGCGACCCGCGTCGCCCCGGCCGCGTCGACATCGGAGACGACGACGGTCCGCGCCCCGTCGGCGACGAATCGCCGCGCCAGGGCCGCGCCGATCCCGCCCGCCGCGCCCGTGACCACGATGCAGCTGCCGTCGGTCCTCACGTCACCACCGCCCCCTCGTCGTCGATCTGCAGCACCATCGCGCGTCCGCCGTCGGGAAGCGCAGTCGCGACGGCGTGCGCCGACGGCGGGTCGACGAACGCGGCGACGCTCGGCCCCGAACCGCTGAGCCACGCACACCACGCGCCCGCCGCGAGCGCATCGTCGATCGCGCGGCGCGACTCCGGCGCGGCGGCGAGACGCGCGGCTTGATGGAGCCGGTCGGCCGTCGCGTCGCGCAGCGCACCCACGTCGCCGCTGGCCAGCGCGGCGACGAGCACGGCGGTGCGCCCGATGTTGAACGCGGCGTCGGCGAACGGGACCGTCTCGGGCAGCCGTGAGCGCGACGCCGATGTCGACGTCTCGCGCGCGGGTACCCACACGACCACCGCGGGTGCGATCGCGAGCGGGACCCGCACCGCCCGACCGCCGGCCACGGCGACGACCCCGCCGACGAGCGACGCCGCCACGTTGTCGGCGTGCCCCTCGAGGCGCGTCGCGTGCGCCAACGCCTCCACGCGGGCGTCCACTCCGATCCGGCCGGCCTGCCGGAGTGCAGCCAGAACACCTGCGACCCGCGCGGCCCCGGAGTACCCGAGTCCGCGCCCGCCCGGGAACGTCGCCCGGACGTCGAGTCCGCCTCGCCCGCCCGCGGCACGGAACGCACGCACGGCCGGGTCGGAGTCGTGCGCGCCTGCGCCCGCCGCGGGCTCCACGACGAGGTGCGCGGCCAACGCGACCGCCAGCGCGTCGAACCCGGGACCGAGGTTCGCCGACGACGCGGGCACACGAACCGACCAGTCCGGCATCGCCCGCAGCCTCTCACCGAGCGCGGCGAGGTGCACGCGGAATGCCACCGCGTCGCGCGCGGCCACGGGTACGGTGCCGACATGCGCAGACAGTGCGCGCGACCGGGGTGCAGTGCCCCCGCCACCGCCACCTTCACCTTCGACAGCCGCGCGTGCACCGTCTGGCTCGACCCCGTCTCCGACGCCGGAGCGCGCGCCGGCGACCTGTGCGACCGACACGCGCATCGCCTCGGACCGCCGCGCGGTTGGGAGCTGGTCGATCGCCGCGTGCGGCAGGTCGTGTCCGCCGCCACTGCGCCGGCCACTGCCGACCCCGAACCCGCCCTTGCGAGCGCGCCCCGGCGGGTCGCCCGTCCGAGCGCTGGTCCTCCGCTCACGACACCGTCGTTCGACGACCTCGACGCACCCGTCGCCATCGACCAGTCGCCCAGCATCGACGCGCCGGTTCCGTGGGCGCCGCGGTTCGACCCCGCCGACGACCTCGACGGCTTGCTCGACGCGCACTCGCCGCTCCTCGGCCGCGCGTTCCGCAACCTGCGCGCCGTCTGACGCGCGCGAATTGGTCCCCCGACTTGGCGCGCCGGGTGGGCGGCGTCCAGACTCGCTGAGCGGCTCCGCTACGGATGGCGCAACCGGGGTACCACGGAAAGGTGAAGGCGACCGCATGAATGCCCGCCCCAGCTGGGCGAGGCGCTTCCGACCCGTCAACGAGCGCAC
>DASUMP010000290.1:0-2537 GCA_036277635.1 Acidimicrobiia bacterium
GGTCGCCTCAACGGTGGCGGCTCGTCACGAGGTCGCGACCGCGACCGCGAGCTCGGACGCGGGCCCGGCCCGCAGCACCACGCAGTAGATGCGGGTGGGTCCGGTCCGGCAGTCGACGTTCGTCGAGCTCGGGAACGTGGCTTCGGCGGTCCCAGCCGTTCCGAACGGAGGATCGACGGCGCCCGCGAGGTTGAGTCGGGTCGCGACGAACGCGCTCGCCCGCGTGTACGCGATCGGGCGACCGACCGGATCGAGCATCGCGTCGACGCTCGCGCGAGGCACGAACACGACCGTCGACGCACCGTCACCGGAGAATGCCGCGTCGGGAACACCGGCGCGCGTGTAGCGACGGATCCACGCGGTCGTCTCGTCGTTCCCGATGTCTTCCGCGCCACACGCGACGAGGGGACGGTGCGCGGGGTCGAGCAGGAGTGTGGCGTCGACGGCGCCGTCGCCCGGCGCGCATCGCAGCCACACCTTGCCGTCGGTCGAGAAGTCCGGCGACGTGGTCCCGGTCGACGTGTGCTTGCCGAGCACGTGCACGTACGGCGGCGTGCCGGTCGCGCGGACGAGCCGGAAGTACCGACCCGACGGGAGGATCTTCACCCCTTCGAGCGACGGTCGCGATGCCGACGGGAACGGCGCGTAGTACGAGACGTCCTCGATCCCGAGCAACGAGAGTGACGGATCAGGGCGGCCGTCAGGCAACAGCCGGACCGACCACTGCACGAACGCGCCGGAAGCGTCGCTCGGGCGCGCCGTGAGCACGATCGCGAGCCGGCCGTCGTCGAGCACACGCGCGTCGTGGACGGCGTAGACGTCGCCGAACCCGATGGTGGTGCGACCGTCGCCCGCGAACGTCGGGTCGTAGCCGCCTGCGGCCGTGGTGCGGATCACCCCGAGGCGGGTGCCGGCGCCGTCGGGGTTCCAGAGTCCGAGCACCACGAGCTTGCCGTTCGGACGCACGATCACGAAGGTCGCGCGACTGTCTGCGCCCGGGGCGAAGCGCAACCGGACGCTCCCGTCGAACGAGAACGTCGGATCGAGGGACCCCGACGGGGTGTACCGCTGGACCACGAACCGGCCGAGCCCGTCGGCGGGGACGTCCCCGGCCACGACGAGCCCACCGTCGGACACCGGCGCGTACGCCGTGGGGGTGAGCGGACCGAGATCGACGGTGCCCGTGCCTGCGAAGGTCGGGTCCAGCCCGTCGCCGACCGCGGCGGCGCCCGGCACGGTGCCCGTTCCGAGGGCGACGAGGGCGGCCAGACCGAGCAGCCAGGTGTTCGGGCGGACTCTCACCGTCCGACGGTAAGCCTCGCGTCACCGCTCCCTCAATGGGCCGAAGTCCCGACCCCGGAGCCCACCACGGAGCGCGCGCGGTCGTCCCCGCCGGGCGCTGGATGTGCCATCGGGCACAGGAATGCGCTCGCGTCCCGGCGCGCGGTACGGTCTGCCCGTCTCAGCGGGCGAGAGCGGGCGGAAAGTGGGGGCATCGATGGATGCACGACTTCGATCAATTGGGTTCCGGACGGTCCTCGTCCTGAGCCTCGTGATGTCACTCGTCGCGGTCAGCGTCCCCGCGCACGCGTTCGTGCGCGACGCGACCGGCAACATCGTCGAGATCGCGCCACCGGCGTCGGTCGGGCTCGGCGGCATCTGCAGCGCGACGCAGATGCAGGTCTTCGACGAGCAACAGGGTGTGACGCTGGCGTCAGAGATGGCCGCCGACTTCGCCAACCCGGGCACGTACACGAGCGCGCCCGCGTGGGCGAGCCGCGTGCGCATCCCCGCGGGCACCGTGGTCGACAGCCACCTGCTCGCGAGCCGCAAGTGCACGTCTACCAGCACCTCGCTGCGCGAGGGCTCCATCGAGTTCGCGAGCGACATCGTCGGCGTCATGGCGACGGGCGGCAAGATCGTCGACAGCGACATCCTGGGCGCGCCCGGCACGTCGTACCCCGGCGCGATCCGCGACCGTCAGTGGGAGCTGAGCCCCGCGGCCGACTGGTTGCGCATCGACAGCGCGCGCGAGCTGTTCGCACACGCCGACACCACCACCGCCGTCGACCACATGCGCATCCTGACGCGCAGCAACGTCGCACCCACCGTGGGCGCCGGGGGCCCGTACATCGGGTTCGAAGGCACACCGGTCGTGCTCTCAGGTTCGGCGTCCGACCCCGAGCTCGACCCCGTCACCATCCAGTGGGCGATCGACTCGTTCAGCGGCGACCCCGGCACGGTGTGCACGATCACGAACGTGAACACATTGGCGCCGTCGGTCGAGTGCGACGACGACGCGATCGTCAACGTGTCGATCGAAGGCACCGACGGCTACCACCCGGCGGTCAGCGCGACCGCGCAGGTCACGATCAGCAACGTCGACCCCGAGATCACGTCGCTCACCCTGCCCGGCGTGCAAGTCGGCGTCGGCGCGCCGGTGAACCTCGGCGGCGCCTTCACCGACGACGGCGCGAACGACACGCACGGCGCCGGCAGCAGCGTCTCGTGGGGCGACACCAGCACCTCCACGCCGA
>DASUMP010000291.1:0-2279 GCA_036277635.1 Acidimicrobiia bacterium
GTCGCGAAAGTCGGTGTGGCCGGCCCCGTTGAGCAGCTCGAGCAGCTCGCGGACCTGCCGCGCGGTGGCCGGAGGCCCCGCCTGTTGTCCGAACGCCATGCCGGCAGTCTCGCACCGGGGTGCGACAGCGACGGGTTCTTCCGCTAGGCGTGGGCGCGCACGAGCACGTCGATCGCGTGCTTCGTGCCGTCGTCGGTGGCGACCGCGCGGGTCACCCGCTCGGCCTTCTCGACGGTGAGTCCCGCAATCTCGCGGACGACGTCGTCGGGCCCGTAGAGGACGGCCGGGTCCTGCGGACCTCCGTAGCCGTCGGTCGGATTGGTGATGTCGTGCCCGACGACCACGAGCGTGCCGCCCGGCGCGAGGGCGCGCGTGGCATGGCGCAGCACGACCGCCATCTGGGGGGCCGGGAGATGGAGGTAGGCGAGCACGACGAGATCGAAGCTGCCGGCGACGGGCCTGTAGGTCGTGACGTCAGCGAGCACCCACTCCACCTCGACGCCGCGCGCCTGCGCGAGCGAGCGCGCCTTGTCGAGTCCCGCCGTGGCGAAGTCGACACCGACGGCGCGCCAGCCGCGCGACGCGAGCCAGATGGCATTGCGGCCTTCGCCGCACGCGAGGTCGAGGGCGCGTCCAGGTGGCAGGTCGGCCGCCTCCGCAGCGACGAAGGCGTTCGGCTCCGCTTTCCAGATCAGCTCGCTCGTCGCGTACCGGGCGTTCCAACCCTCGGCGTCCATGGTCTGATCCTGCCGCGGTGGTGTTTGCGCCGTCGAGACGCCCCGAGCGAGCCTGGGGCGATGGCGAACCCTGACGCGGTGCCGGTCGATCCGTCGAACCTCGGCGCGCTGCAGGCGTGGGACGGGCGGGAGGGCGAGCACTGGGCCGACCAGGAGGCCGCGTTCGACGAGAGCCTCCGAGCGTTTCGTGCGTCGTTCTTCGCCGCCGCCGCGATCGGCACCTCCGATCGTGTGCTCGACATCGGGTGCGGCAACGGTCAGACGACTCGCCACGCGGCGCGCGTCGCGTCGGAGGGATCGGCACTCGGCGTCGACCTGTCGGCGCAGATGCTCGCGCGGGCGCGGCAGCGCGCGGTCGAAGAAGGCGTCACGAACGTCGAGTTCCGCCAAGCCGACGCGCAGGTGCACCCGTTCGACGTGGGCGCATTCGACGTCGCGATCAGTCGCGCCGGCACGATGTTCTTCGGCGACCCGCTGGCCGCGTTCGGCAACATCGCGCGCTCACTGCGCGACGACGGCCGGCTCACGATGCTGGTGTGGCAGTCACCCGCGCAGAACGAGTGGTTCCGCGAGCTCACACGTGTGGTTGCGCTGGAAGGCGAACCGCCGTCGCCGCGGCTCGACCAGCCCGGACCGTTCTCGCTCGCCGATCCGGCGCGCACCGCGTCGCTCCTGGAGGCCGCGGGCTTCGCCGATGTCGGGCTCGACGCGCGCTCCGCGCCGCTCTTCCTGGGCGCGACGGTCGATGCCGCGATGCGGTTCGTGTGCGGCCTCGGGTTCATCGAGTTCCCCCTGCGTGATCTCGACGACGGGGCTCGTGCGCGGGTGCTCGCCGCTGTCCGGGCCAGCATCGAAGCGCATGCGACGCCCGACGGCGTGCAGTACCCCGCGGCCGTCTGGATCGTGACCGCACGCCGAACGTGACGTTCGGCGCTGCAGGAGCCTCGGTCCCGGGGCGTACCATGGTCGGACCGGGTTCTGCCGGTCCCGTCCAGACCACGCGCGGGTGTTGCTCTCTGCACACCTGGAGCCGTAGTGGACGATCACGATCTCACCCCCGTGCTCAGCGAGTTCGCGCGCACCCTGCTGACCGACTTCCCGATCCAGGAGACCATCGACCGTCTCCTGCATCGCGTCGTGGACGTGTTGCCCATCACCGGCGCGGCGGTGAGTCTCATGTCGGAGGGGATGGCGCCGCGCTTCGTGGCGGCGTCGGACGCCGCGGCGCTCCACTTCGAGCTGCTGCAATCGGAGCTCGGGCAAGGCCCGTGCCTCACCGTCTTCGAGCGCGGCGAGGTCGTGCTGATCTCCGACCTGCGATCCGACCGTCGCTATTCGCAGTTCACGCCCGCCGCGCTCGCCGCCGGTCTGATCGCAGTGTTCACGTTCCCGCTGCGCCACCGCGACACACCGATCGGCGCGCTCGATCTCTATCGCGACGAGCCCGGATCGATCGACCTGAAGAGTCTGCGATCCGCGACGACGTTCGCCGACGTCGCGTCGGCGTACCTGGTGAGCGCCCAGGGACGTGACGCGGCGATG
>DASUMP010000292.1:0-2033 GCA_036277635.1 Acidimicrobiia bacterium
CGACGCCGAGCTCGACCGGGCGGTCGACGAGTTCCTCCACCTGATCGCGGCTCCCGGCCGCCCGCGCGAGCCCCGCGTCGCCCACGCGCTGGCCGACGTGCCCCTCCGCGCCGTGGCGAGCCGACACGGTCGTCTCGCCGCGTGGCGTGTCGGCGAGGGCCCTGCGGTGCTGCTCGTGCACGGGTGGCAGGACGACTCGTCGTTGTGGTCGCCGCTCATCGACGCCCTCGTGGCGCGGGGTCGCGCGGTGGTCGCGTTCGACCTCCCCGGTCAGGGGTTCTCCGAGGGCGCCTGGTCGCTCGGACCCGAGGTGGCCGACGGTGTCCACGCGGTCGCCGAGCAGCTCGGGCCGATCGACGCCGTGGTCACGCACTCGATGAGCGCCGGCGGCGTCGTGATGGCCGTGTACGAAGGCTGGCGTGTCGAGCGCCTCGTGTTCGTCGCGCCGCCGATACGAGCCGGGCGCCACGAGCGCTGGTGGAGGTACGCGCAGCGCTACGCGGTCCCGGACGCCGTCGTTCACGAGGCGATCGCCCGGTTCGACGCGCGACTCGGTCCGGAACGCGCGACGTTCGACTTCTTCGCAGTGGTGCGCTCAATCGACGTCGACGTGCTGATCGTCCATTCGCGCGCCGACGAGCGCAACCCGTTCCAGGGATCGGCGGATCTCGTGCCGCAGTGCCGGCGCGCCGAGCTGTTCGCCGTCGACGGGTTGACTCACCGCGGCACGGCGCGCGACCCCGCGGTCGTCGCGCGCATCGCCGAGTTCGTGGCGAGCGCGTGAACTGCGCGCGCTGACCCGGTCTACGCCGGTAGCGCCGCCTCGATCGCTTCGACGAGCGCCGGGTCCTCGGGCACGGTGACCGGCGAGAAGCGCGTCACCTCGCCGCTCGGCGCCACGAGGAACTTCTCGAAGTTCCAGCGGATGTCGCCGGAGTGGCCCTCGGCGTCGGCGACCTGGGTGAGCTCGGCGTACAGCGGGTGCTGACCCTCGCCGTTCACCTCGATCTTCTCGAACAGCGGGAACGTCACGCCGTAGTTCACCGAGCAGAACGTCGCGATCTCCTCCGCGGTGCCCGGTTCCTGACCGAGGAACTGGTTGCACGGGAAGCCCAGCACCGAGAAGCCGCGGTCGGCGTACTTCTTCTGCAGCTCTTCGAGTCCGGTGTACTGCGGCGTGAGCCCGCACTGCGACGCGACGTTCACGATCAGCAGCGCCTTGCCTTCGTGCTCCCGGAGCGACGCGTCGTCGCCCGCGAGCGTGCGGACGGGGATGTCGTAGATCGAAGTCATGCCCGAAGTCTGCCCGCGGCGGGGTCACCGCGGCGAGCGCCTCTGATCGCCATCGCTACATTCTCCCGACCGGCGCGACGAAGGGACGGCATGGACGCGCGCATCGACATCGTGAGCGGCGACTTCTGGGGCGGAGCTCCGCACGACGCGCTCACGTGGCTGCGGGCCAACGACCCGGTGTACTTCGACGAGTCACACGGCGTTTGGGGGATCACCCGCTACGACGACGTGAAGGCGATCTCGACGCAGCCGGAAGTGTTCTCGAACGCCGGTGGAATCCGACCCGACAGCGGGCCCGTCCCGATGATGATCGACATGGACGACCCGGAGCACCTGGCGCGCCGCAAGCTCGTGAACCGCGGGTTCACGCCGCGACGCGTGCGCGACCAGGGACCTCGGATCCGTGCCGTCGCCGACCGGCTGATCGACCGCGTCTGCGAGCAGGGGCAGTGCGACTTCGTGTGGGACATCGCCGCGTGGCTGCCGCTGATCATGATCGGCGAGGCGCTCGGCGTCGACGAGGCGGATCACCCGACGCTGCTGCAATGGTCCGACGACCTCTTGCGCGGCTTGGGGCAGGACGACCCGGCGCTGTTGGAGCGGACGATGGCGGCGAGCGTCGGCTACGCCGAGTACGCGACGCGCGTGATCGCCGACCGTCGTGCGCACGCTCGCGACGACCTCATGAGCGTGCTCGTGCACGCCGAGATCGACGGCGACCGCCTCGACGACCAGGCGCT
>DASUMP010000293.1:0-2370 GCA_036277635.1 Acidimicrobiia bacterium
AGGTCGGGCACGTTCACGACGAGCACGCCGAGCAGCGCGACGCTGACGAGGATGCGCGCCCAGAAGCGCCAGCCCGGGCCGCGCCGCGGCAGATCGGCGGCCGGCGCGGCCGGCTCGGGGAGTGCCACGGGGCCAGCCTAGGGGCGCCCCCCGCCCGGCTCGGGCCGCGCGCGCAGGTGGCGCGCGGCGGCGCCGTCGGGTGACCATGGTGGCTCCACGACCGAGGAGCGGGCGGTGTCGGAGCGGTTCACGATCACGACCGACGACGGTGTCACCCTCGTCGGTCATCGCGCGGGCGACGGTCCGGGGCTGCTCCTCGTCCACGGGTTCGGCGGCGCGAAGGAAGACTTCGCCGACCACCTCGACGCGCTCGCGCGCACCCATACCGTCGCCACGTTCGACCACCGCGGGCACGGCGAGAGCGGCAAGCCCGACGACCTCGGCGCGTACTCGTTCGATCGGCTGCGCACCGACGCGCTCGCGGTCGCCGACGCGTGCGGCTTCGGGCGCTTCCGGCTGCTCGGCCACTCGATGGGCGGCATGGTGGTGCGCCGCCTCGCGATCGACGCGCCCGACCGGATCGAAGCCCTCGTGCTCATGGACACGTGCCCCGGGCCGATCCCCGGGTTCGACACCGAGCTGCTGGAGTTCGCGGCGTTGACCGCGATCAACGACGGCAAGGACACCCTGAAGGAGCTGCTCGACGCGGCGGCGGTGCTCGACTCGCCGGCCTACCAGCGCGTGCTCGTGAACCGTCCCGGCTACCAAGAGTTCCAGGACGCGAAGTGGGCCGCGCTCTCGCCCATCATGTGGGCGGCGATGGTGCGCGCGATCGGGTACCAGCCCGACGACCTCGACGCGCTCCGCAGCGTCGAGTGTCCGACCCTGGTCCTGGTCGGCGAGCAGGACACGACGCTCGTCGGACCGAGCCGCGCGATGGCCGAGGCGATCCCGGGCGCGCGTCTCGTGGTGATCGCCGACGCCGGGCACTCGCCGCAGTTCGAAGCTCCCGACGCGTGGTTCGCCGCGCTCGACGGCTTCCTCGCGTCGCTCCCCGCCGAGCTGTCGACGCGCTGAGCGTCGACACCGATCGCACGCACGCGAGCACGAGGGGGAGTCGCTGATGGACGCACACGGGGGACGGCTCGCGGTCGAGGTGCTCCGCGCCCACGACGTCGACGTGATGTTCACGTTGTCGGGTGGGCACCTCTTCGTGCTGTACGACGGCGCGGTCCAAGGCGACCTGCGTCTCGTCGACGTGCGTCACGAGCAGACCGCCGCGTTCGCCGCCGAAGGGTGGGCGAAGGTGACGCGCCGGCCGGGCTGCGCGGCGCTCACCGCCGGCCCCGGCGTGACGAACGGCATCAGCGCGATGACGGCCGCGCGCATGAACGGATCGCCGATGATCGTGCTCGGCGGGCGCGCGCCGCAGGGCCGGTGGGGCGCCGGCTCGCTCCAAGAGATCGACCACCTGCCCCTCGTGCGGCCGGTGACCAAGCGTGCGAGCACGGCGTTCACGAGCGCGTCGATCGTCGCCGAGGTCCACGAGGCGCTCACCGCGGCGCGCTCGCCGCACCGCGGTCCGGTGTTCGTCGACATCCCGCTCGACGCGTTCGGTCCCGCCGACGTCGAGATCCCGGTCCCCGACCAAGCCGCGATGCGCGGCGCGCCCCCGGACCCCGACGCAGTATCCGCGATCGCGGCGTTGGTCGGCGCGGCGGAACGACCCGTGCTCGTCGCCGGCGGCGACGTGTACTGGGACCACGCCGAGGACGCGCTCGTCGGGTTCGCCGAGGCCGCGAACGTGCCGGTGTTCGTCAACGGCATGGGCCGCGGCACGATTCCCGCCGACCACGCGCTCGCGTTCTCCCGCGCCCGATCGACGGCGCTGCGCGAGTCCGATCTCGTGGTGGTCGTGGGCACGCCGCTCGACTTCCGGCTGGGCTTCGGCCGGTTCGGCGACGCGCAGGTCGTGCACCTGGTCGACGCGCCGTCCGAGGTCAACACGACCGCGAAGCTCGCGGCCCACGCCGCCGGCGACCTCGACCGCACGCTGCGCGCGCTGGCCGACGACCCGGTCGCGGTCGGCGGCCACCACACCCACGCATCGTGGATCGCGCGACTCCGCGACATCGAGACGGCACAGCGCGCGGGCGAGCACGACGCGCTGCACGCGGCGACGGATCCCATCCGTCCGACGCGCGTCTACGGCGAGCTGCGGGAGCGCCTCGCGCGCGACGCGATCGTGATCGGCGACGGCGGTGACTTCGTGTCGTACGCCGGCAAGTACGTCGACAGCCACGCGCCGGGGACGTTCCTCGACCCGGGTCCGTACGGCTGCCTCGGCATGGGGCCGGGCTACGCGCTGGC
>DASUMP010000294.1:0-2530 GCA_036277635.1 Acidimicrobiia bacterium
CGGCGTGGGCTCGACGGTGCGTGCGCCGCCCGGGACCGCACGCTCGGCGAGCGCGGTGAGCCGCGCGGTCGACCGCAGCTCGGTACGCCACGTGGGCGGGAAGATGTCGACGCCGTTCGCCGCGCCGACGAACGCGCCCACCAGCGCACCGACGGTGTCGGTGTCGCCGCCCGCGCTCACGACATCGGCGAGCGCGCGCTGCGCTTTCCGCAGGTTGCGCAGCGCGTAGAACAGCGCGGCGGCCAGCGCGTCGATCGCCTGCGCACCCGAGTACGGAGCCGGGCCGTCGGTCACCAACCGATGCCGGGCGAGCTGCAGCGCGATCGCGCCGATGCCCGCCGGCGTGATCGCGACGAGCGAGTCGATGACGGCGATCGGATCGTCGGCGTCGACGGGCAGCGCGAGGAAGCACGCCACCGCGTCGGCGACGACCGCCGACACCGCAACGGCGTCGACGCTCGCGTGCGTGACCGACGCGTCGAGCGCCGCCGCGAGCGGCCGCCACTCCGGACGGTCGCGCATCGCGATCCCCACTCCCACCGCACGCGTGGCCGCGCCGCTGCCGAACGAACCGACCCCGGCTTCGAACCACGGCACGCCGCGGCGCAGCGAACGGATCGTCGCCGGCACCGCGTTCCCCGGCCGGTACAGGCGCGGGGCGCGCCGCAGTCGCTCGGCGAGCGCCGGCGCCGCACCCAGGTCGTGGTCGAGGATCGTCTCGAGGCTCCAGCACGCGAGCTCGACTTCGGCGCCGGCCTGGGCGCGCCCGGTCGGGATGCCGTCGATGCGACGCCGGGCGGGCGGCTCCCACTCGACCGGGAAGCCGACGGCGTGACCCAGGGCCATCCCCACCATGGCCCCGGTCACGCGTTCGGTGAGCCCGGGCGTGCTCCCCACCTGCACGCCCCGACCCGGCTCGGGCACGAGTGCCCGCTGGGTCAGCGACAGGACGGCCGCCGGGCCGATGTGTCGATCGAGCTCACCGAGGTGCTGCTCCATGGGAACCCCACTTTCCTGGACGCAACGTTTACGTCAGAGCGACGCATACTAGCGAGGTTCGAGTCACCATGACAAGAACCACTACCATCATCGCATGGCGGTGGGACAGAAACCCGGGGTGCCGGAGGGCTACAACCCTCGCGACTACCCCCCCGTGGCGGTCACGGTCGACGTCGTGGTGCTCACCATCGCCGAGCGCCAGCTCCAGGTGCTGCTGGTCGAGCGGGGCGGCGAGCCCTACCAGGGATCGTGGGCGCTCCCCGGCGGGTTCATCCACGAAGACGAGGATCTCGACGCCGCCGCCGCCCGCGAGCTGCACGAGGAGACCGGCGTCGAAGCCGCCACCTACCTCGAGCAGCTCGGCGCGTATGGCCACCCCGATCGTGACCCGCGCATGCGCGTCGTGACCGTCGCGTACCTCGCGTTCCTGCGCGCGGTGGGCAATGTCGTCGCCGGCACCGACGCGAGCAACGCCGAGCTCGTCCCCGTCCACGACGTGCTCGCGAAGCGTCCGAAGCGCACGCTCGCATTCGACCACCGCACGATCCTCCAGCACGCCGTCGACCGCACGCGCGAGAAGCTGCAAACGACCTCCCTCGCTACCGCCTTCGTCGGCCCCGAGTTCACGATGCGCGACCTCCGCGGCGTCTACGAAGCCGCCTGGGGCGTCGAGCTCGACCCCGGCAACTTCCGCCGCAAGGTGCTCAACACTCCCGACTTCGTGCAGCCCACCGGCCGACGCGCCGCGCCGGGACCAGAAGGCGGCAAGCCCGCCGAGGTCTACGCGTCGCCATCGCGCTTCGTCTCCCTTTCTCCCCCACTCCAACCCGTCGAACGCGCACCCGAGCTCGTGAGCAGCGGGCTGTTCATGGCACGCGCGGCAGCGCGACTTCCGAAGCGACCCCGACCGCCGAAGCCCACACTGCCCCACACGATCATCTCCGCCGACTGGAGCAAGGACGCCAAGAAGCGTTGGTGCGTCGTCGCCACGCTGCAGCGCGACGGCACCTACCTCGCCGACGCACCGCGCCTCGTCGGTGACCCCGCGCTCCTCCTCGACCTCGGCGACGCGCCCCGCCTCATCGGGGTCGACTTCCCCATCGGCGTCCCCGCGCACTACGGACGCCGCGCGCGCATCGACAGCTTCCCGACGTGGCTCCGCACGATGAGCGACGCGAAGTTCGAACGCCTCGCGACGATCGCCGAACGCGTCGATCACATCTCGGTCGAGCGCCCGTTCTATCCACGCGTCGCCACCACCGAGCCCCGACCGCGCCGCCAGCACCTCGTCGACGGCCTCAGCGCGCGCACGTTCGACGACCTGCGCCGCGCGTGCGAGATCGCGACCCACGCGCAATCCCTCTTCTGGCTCGTGGGCGCGAACCAAGTCGGCCGCGCCGCCCTCGATGGTTGGCAGCATCTTCTCCGCCCCGCGCTCCGCAATCGCACCGACGTCGCGCTCTGGCCGTTCGACGGCAGCCTCAACGCACTGCTCCGCACCTACGCCACCACGATCGCCGAGATCTACCCC
>DASUMP010000295.1:0-14051 GCA_036277635.1 Acidimicrobiia bacterium
GTGAGGCTGTTCGACACCGCGCACCGCAAGGTCGTGCCGTTCGAGCCGGGTCCGGTGGTGCGCATGTACGTGTGCGGCATCACCCCGTACGACTCCACCCACCTCGGCCACGCCGCGACCTACCTCGCGTACGACCTGCTCGTCCGGCGGCTCGAAGACCTCGGTCACGAGGTGCGCATGGTGCGCAACGTGACCGACGTCGACGACTCGATCCTCCCCAAGGCCCGGGAGCTCGGCATCCCGTACCTCGAGCTCGCCGAGTCGGAGCTGGCCCGCTTCCACTCCGACATGGAGGCGCTCGAGATGCGCCCGCCGGTCGCCGAGCCCCGCGCCACCGAGGCGATCCCCGGGATCGTCCACATGGTCAACCAGCTCCTCGACTCCGGCCACGCGTACCTCACCCACGGCACCGTCTACTTCGACGTGTCGACCTTCCCGCGCTTCGGCGAGCTGTCGCACTACTCGGCCGACCACATGGTCCGGCTCGCCCGCGCGCGCGGCGGCAAGCCCGACGACCCGCACCGCCGGGACCCGCTCGACTTCGTCCTCTGGCAGCCGTCGCTGGCCGACGAGCCCGCCTGGCGCGCGCCGTTCGGCGTCGGGCGGCCGGGCTGGCACGTCGAGTGCTCGGTCATGGCGATGGAGAACCTCGGCGGCACGCTCGACCTGCACGGCGGCGGCACCGACCTGATCTTCCCGCACCACGAGTGCGAGATCGCCCAGAGCGAGAGCATCACGGGCGTCCAGTTCTCGCGGCACTGGATGCACTCGGCGATGGTGAACTACGAGGGCGAGAAGATGTCGAAGTCGCTCGGCAACCTCGTGTTCGTGAGCGACCTCGTGAAAGCCGCCGACCCGCGTGCGATCCGTCTCGCGCTCCTGCGGCATCACTACCGGTCGGGTCTCGAGTGGTACGACACCGACCTCGAAGAGGGCAACGCGCTGTTGCACCGCCTCCTCGCCGCGGCCGAGCGCGACGACGGACCCGATCCGCGCCCGTTCGCGGCGGCGGTGCGCGACGCGCTCGACGACGATCTCGACACGCCGCGCGCGCTCGACACGCTCGACGATCTCGCGAGCGCGATCCTCAGCGGCGGGGGCGACACGAGCGCGCCGGGCGTGTTCCGCGACACCGCCGCGCTGCTCGGCCTCGACCTCGCACGTCCGATCGGCGTCGCGCCCGACTGAGCCGCGGCGACCGCTCCGTACCGACGCGAACGGGTCGATACTCACCGAGAACTCACCGAGACCGCGCGAAGCGCGCTGGTACCCTCGCCGTACTCACCACGGGTCCTCACCACGGGTCCGCACCCGACGACCGCGCGAGGAAGGTGGCCGCCGCGATGGGCGACCGGATCACGATCACGCTCCCGGATGGATCGAGTCGGGAACACGACCGTGGCACCACGCCCGCGCAGGTCGCCGAGGCGATCGGCAAGCGGCTCGCGAAGGCTGCGGTCGCGGCGGTCGCCGACGGCGAGTGGGTCGATCTGGGTCAGCAGCTCGACGCCGACACGAACCTGCGGATCGTCACCGCCGACTCCGACGCCGGTCGCGAGGTGTTGCGCCACTCGAGCGCGCACGTCATGGCGCAGGCGGTCACCGACCTGTTCCCGGGCGCGAAGTACGCGATCGGGCCCGCGATCACCGACGGCTTCTACTACGACTTCGAGCTGCCCGACGGTGCGTCGTTCTCCGACGCCGACCTCGAGCGCATCGAGGCGCGCATGGCGGAGATCGTGGCTGCCGACCAGCCGTTCGTGCGCGCCGAGTGCTCGTTCGACGCGGCGCTCGACACGTTCGCCGACCAGCCGTACAAGCGCGAGATCATCGAGAAGGTGCGCGACGGCGCAGCCGACGCCGACGACGCGAGCGAAGCCGCGGGCGGCGACGGCGTCTCCCTTTACCGCAACCCGCGCGCCGACGGCGCCGACTTCGTCGATCTGTGCCGTGGTCCGCACGTGCCGTCGACGGCGCGCATCGGTGCGTTCAAGCTCATGAAGGTCGCCGGCGCCTACTGGCGCGGCAACGAGAAGGGCCCGATGCTCCAGCGGATCTACGGCACCGCGTGGGAGTCGAAGGCTGCGCTCGACGAGCACCTCCACCGCCTGGCGGAGGCCGAGCGACGCGACCATCGGCGCCTCGGCGTCGAGCTCGACCTGTACTCGTTCCCCGACGAGCTCGGCGGCGGTCTCGCGGTGTGGCACCCGAAAGGCGCGACGATCCGCCGCGCGATGGAGGACTTCTCACGCGCCGAGCACGAGCGCGCCGACTACGAGATGGTGTTCACGCCGCACATCGCGAAGTCGGTGCTGTGGGAGACGAGCGGGCACCTCGACTGGTACGCCGAGGGCATGTACCCGGCGATGGAGCTCGACGGCGCCACGTACTACCCGAAGCCGATGAACTGCCCGTTCCACATCTTGATCTTCCGCGCGCACACGCGGTCGTACCGCGAGCTGCCGAAGCGCATCTTCGAGCTCGGCACCGTCTACCGCTACGAGCGCTCGGGTGTGTTGCACGGTCTGCTGCGCACCCGCGGCTTCACGCAAGACGATGCGCACATCTTCTGCGAGCCCGACCAGGTCGTGCCAGAGCTGAACTCGCTGCTCGACTTCGTGTTGCGGATGCTGCGCGCGTTCGGGTTCAGCGAGTTCGAAGCAGACCTGTCGACCCGACCCGACGGCAAGTCGGTCGGCTCCGACGCCGACTGGGACCTCGCGACGCGCGCATTGTTCGAAGCACTCGACGCGAGCGGCTTGCCGTACGAGGTCGCCGAGGGCGAAGGCGCGTTCTACGGGCCGAAGATCGACATCCACGTGCGCGACGCGATCGGCCGCCGGTGGCAGCTCTCGACCCTCCAGGTCGACTTTCAGCTGCCGCAGCGCTTCGACCTGCACTACGTGGGCGCCGACAACGAGCGCCACCGTCCGATCATGATCCACCGCGCCCTGTTCGGATCGGTCGAGCGGTTCTTCGGCATCCTCGTCGAGCACTACGCCGGGGCGTTCCCGGTGTGGCTCGCGCCGGTGCAGGTGACGGTGCTGCCGGTCGCCGATCGTCACGACACGTACGCGCGCCGGGTCGTCGACCGCCTGCGCTCGGAGGGCTTCCGGGCCGAGATGGTCGACGCGGCGTCGGGCGCGCTCGGCGCGCGCATCCGCCGGGCCAAGGTCGAGAAGGTCCCCTACGTGCTCGTCGTCGGCGACGACGACGCGGAGCACGGGACCGTCGGGGTCAACGCGCGCGGCTCCGACGATCCCGAACGCGGGGTGAAGGTCGACGACTTCATCGATCGTCTCGCGGCGACGGTCGTCGAGCGCGTCTGACGGCGGCGGTCGTGTCGCTCGAACGGCTCTGGGCCGGTTGGCGAGCCGGGTACGTCGGCGACGCCGCGCCGACCGCTGCCGACGACGGCGCCGACGGCGGATGCGTGCTGTGCCGCCTCGTCGCCGCCACCGACGACGCGGCGGCGCTCGTCGTCGAGCGCGCCGAGCACACGATCACGGTGATGAACCTGTACCCCTACGGGTCGGGCCACCTCATGGTCGCGCCGGTGCGCCACGTCGCCGACCTCGACGCGCTCACCGACGACGAAACTGTGGCGGTCGCGTTCGCGCAGCAGCGCGCCGTGCGCGCGATCCGCGCCGCCTACGCACCCGACGGCATGAACGTGGGCGCGAACCTCGGCCGGGCCGCGGGTGCCGGCGTGCCCGGCCACCTCCACGTGCACGTGCTCCCGCGCTGGTCGGGCGACACGAACTTCATGACCGCGGTCGCCGAGACCCGGGTCATGCCGGAGGGTCTGCGCGCCGGCTACGACAAGCTCCTCGCCGCGTGGCCCCGCTAGCGTCGAACCGATGACCGACGTGCCCGACACCGCCGCCGGCGATGAGCTCCCCGACGAGCTCGACGTCACACTCGTCGGTCCGTACACGTTCCCCGACATCGCTCGCCGGCGGATCGCCGCCGCGATCTACGCGCTCATCGCCGCCGCGACCGCGGCGTTGTGGCTCGCCACCGACAACGGCGGCTACCTCGCCGGTGCCGGCATTCTCGCGGCGGTCTCGGCCTACTCGTTCCTCGCGGGGTGGCCCTTGCGCGTCGACCAGACCGAAGCGCTCGCGGTGGCGAGCCGCACGGTCGGGTTCCCCGTGGGACACGCGTCGGCCCAGCTCGCGTGGCGGGGCCTGCGCAGCCGACCGACGTGGCGCATCCTCGTCTACAGCGCCGACGAACCGCCCAGCATCCGCGGCCTCGTCGAGCTCGACGGCGTCGACGCGCAGGTGATCGGGTCGTACACGGAGCGCAACCCCGAAGACTGGTCGGAGTTCACCGACGCGCCGCCCGAGCGTCCGGCGGAGTGATCGCCCGCGGATCGCCTGATCGCGCTTCCCTTCGCGCTCGGATCTCCGTAGCCTCCGGCGACGACCCACGACCCGGAGGTGCGCGGTGCGCGACCTGCTGACCGAGTTCCGCAAGTTCGTGATGAAGGGCAACCTCGTCGAGATCGCCGTCGCCTTCATCCTGGCGCTCTACTTCAAGGATGTGGTCGACACCTTCACGAACGGCATCGTCCTCGCGTTCGTGGCCGCGGTCTTCGGCGAGCCGAACTTCGCGAGCATCACGATCGGACTCGGTGACGCCGAGATCCTGATCGGCGCGTTCCTGAACGCGATCATCAACTTCTTGCTCGTCGCCGCAGTGCTGTTCTTCATCGTGAAGGTGTACACCGCGATGAAGGATCGGTTGATGCGCTCCGGCGAGGAGACCGAAGCACTCACTCGCGAAGGCGAGCTGCTGACCGAGATCCGCGACCTGCTCGCCGCCCGCCAGTAGCGGGTCGTCCGTTCAGCTCTTCGCGGCTTCCTTCGCGGCCGCCGCGATCTTGTCGACGAGGTGGGCGGGGACCGGGTCGTAGTGCGAGTGCGTCGCCGCGAACCGTCCCCGCCCGCTCGTCATCGAGCGCAGGTCGATCGCGTACCGGAGCACCTCGGAGGTCGGCACGCTGGCGGTGATCTCGACTTCGCCGCCGCCGAGCGACGCCGAACCCTGGATGCGCCCGCGCTTCGAGTTCAGGTCGCCCATCACGTCGCCCTGGTACTCCTCGGGCACGGTCACGACGAGCTCGCTGATCGGTTCGAGCAGGATCGGGTTCGCCTTGGCCATCGCGTCCTTGAAGCCGATCGACGCGGCCATCTTGAAGCTCATCTCGGAGGAGTCGACGGAGTGGTACTTGCCGTCGTAGACGGTGACCTTCACGTCGACGACGGGGAAGCCGAAGTGCCCGCCCTGCTCCATCGTCTCGTGCACGCCCTTCTCGACCGCGGGGATGAACTGGCGGGGGATCGCGCCGCCGACGATCTCGTCGGCGAACTCGAAGCCGGCGCCGCGCTCGAGCGGTTCGATGCGCAGCCACGCGACGCCGAACTGTCCGTGGCCGCCGGTCTGCTTCTTGTACTTGCCTTCCGCCTCCGCCTTCGCGGTGATCGTCTCGCGGTACGCGACGCGCACGTCTTCGGTGTCGACCTCCACGCCGAACTTGCGCTGCAGCTTCTCGAGCGTGATCGACACGTGCGTCTCGCCCATGCCCCACAGCAACGTCTGGTGCGTCTCGGGGTTCCGCTCCACGCGCAGCACCGGGTCTTCTTCGAGGAGCCGGTGCAGCGCGTTCGCGAGCTTGTCTTCGTCGCCCTTCGAGCGGGCCCGGATCGCGATCGCGAGCAGGGGGGTGGGCGCGACGACGGGCTCCACTTCGAGATCCGCGCCCTTCGCCGCGAGCACGTCGCCGGTGGTCGTGTCGTTGAGCTTCGCGACTGCGGCGATGTCGCCCGCGCTCACGCGGCCCACGGCTTCTTGCTCCTTGCCCCGCATCACCGCGATCTGGTGCAGGCGCTCGTCGGACTTCGTGCGCAGGTTGGTGAGGACCGCGTCGTGTTCGACGGTGCCCTGCAGCACCTTGAACACGTTGACGCGCCCGACGTAGGGGTCGACGATCGTCTTGAACACGAGCGCCGCGGGCGGACCGTCGCCGGCCGACGGCGCCGGACCTTCGGTCACGAGGAAGTCGGCGAGGCGGTCGATGCCCACGAGCTTCGTGGCGCTGCCGCAGAGCACCGGGAACACGGTTCCCGACGCGATGCCCGCCGCGAGCGTGTGCGCGAGCTCGGAGATCTCGATCTTCTCGTCGGAGAGGTAGCGCTCCATGAGGTCGTCGTCGCCGATGACGATGCCCTCGACGAGCGCGTCGTGCACTGCGTGCTCTTCGCCTTCCATCTCCGCCGGGACCGGACCCCCGACGCCGGTCGCTCCGCCGGAGTACGTGTACGCGTGGTCGTCGAGGAGCTCGACGACCCCCGACAGCGCGGCCTCCTCGCCGATCGGGAGCTGCACCGGCGCGACGCCCGCGCCGAACTTGTCCTTGAGCTGGTCGAGCGTGCGCGAGAACGACGCGCGCTCACGGTCGAGCTTGTTCACGAAGATCGCGCGCGGCACGCCTTCGGCTTCGGCGATGCGCCATGCGAGCTCGGTCTGGACTTCCACGCCTTCGACGGCCGACACCACGAACAGCGCGAGGTCGGCGGCGCGCAGCGCGGCGGACACGTCGCCGATGAAGTCGGCGTAGCCGGGCGCGTCGAGGAGGTTGACCTTGTGGCCGTCGTGCTCGAAGGGCGCCACCGCGAGCGAGACCGAGATGCCCCGCCGTTGCTCTTCGGGGTCGAAGTCGGTGGTAGTGGTGCCGTCTTCCACCCGACCCTGGCGGCTGATCACGCCGCTCGCGAACAGCAGCGCCTCGGCGAGCGTGGTCTTGCCGGATCCGCCGTGGCCGACCAGTGCGACGTTGCGGATCTTGGCGGTCGGAAAGGTCTGCACGAGCACCCCCGGGTCGGCCTGATCCGGGCGAGTCTACGAACCGGGAGCGGCACGGTGCCCGGGGGTGCCGGTGGTACCCTCTCCGAGTGCTCGCGGACGCGAGCATGTGTCGAGCGCTTGTGAGGAGCCACCATGCTCGACGGACGCTGGCGTGCAGGCGTCGAACGGGGCCTCGGTCCCGTCGGCGATCGCCTCCGCCGCCTCGGCCTCACCCCTGATGCCATCACCGCCGCGGGACTCGTGCTCTCCGCGATCACCGCGTGGCTGATCGCGACCGGTCGCTTCGGCTGGGCGGTCCTCGGCATCGCGCTCACCGGGCTCGGCGACCTCCTCGACGGCGCGGTCGCGCGCCAGTCCGGCCAGGTCAGCCAGCGCGGCGCGTTCTTCGACTCGGTTGCCGACCGCGTCTCCGACGCGCTGCTGCTCGGCGGCGCGGCCTGGTACTTCTCCGGAACCGACGACCCGCACCTCGCGATCCTCGCGATGGCCGTCGCGGCGCTGTCGATGACGATCTCCTACGAGCGGGCGAAGGCCGAGAGCCTCGGCTTGTCGGCGCGCGGCGGTCTGATGGAGCGCGCCGAGCGGTTCGTGCTGCTCGGCATCGGTCTCGCGTTCGACGTGCTGGTGCCGGTGCTGTGGGTGATGCTCGCCCTCACCGCGTTCACGGCGCTCGACCGGTTCCGGCGCGTGTGGAAGCAGGCCGACCGTCCGGTCCGGCCGCCGCGTCCGCACGCCCGCCGGCAGGTGCGTGCGGTACGCGCCGCCGACGGCGAGCCGGTGAACCTGCGCTCGTGGTGGGAAGCGCGCCGTCCCGGCGTCACCCGCACGCGCCGCAGCCACCCCACGGGTTCGCGGCGCACTCGTCCGTAGTCGTGCCCGACGCGACCGCGCGAGCGGTCTCGACCGCGTATCGCGTCGCGTCCGTCGCGGCCCAGCGGCTCCCGGCCCAGCTCGGACGTCCCGTCGCCTTCGTGCTCGGGAAGGTCGCGCCGTTCGCGATGCCCGCGGCGCGCCGGCAGGTGGTCCGCCACCAACAGCGCGCCGCGCGCGGCGGGCACGTCGCACCGGCCGGCGCGGTCTTCGACTCGTACGCGCGCTACTGGTACGAGCTGTTCCGGCTCCCCGCCGACGTCCGCGCCGGCATCGTCGCCGACCACTTCACGGTCGAGGGCTTGGAGCACCTGGAACAGCCGCTCGCCGACGGACGCGGTGTGGTGATCGCGCTGCCGCACCTCGGGGGGTGGGAGTGGGCGGCCGCGTGGTTCGCCGGACGCGGCCATCGGCCGTTCGCGGTCGTCGAGCCGGTCGAGCCACCCGAGCTGTTCGCGTGGTTCGCGCGCCAGCGCGCGGAGATCGGCATCGACATCGTGCCGCTCGGCGAAGGCGTTGCGTCCGAGGTGTTGCGAGCGGTGCGCGCGAACCGCGTCGTGTGCCTCCTCTCCGATCGTGACCTCACCGGCGACGGCGTCGAGGTCGAGTTCTTCGGGGAGCGCACGACCTTGCCTGCGGGCCCGGCCACCGTCGCGCTGCGCACCGGCGCGCCGCTGGTGCCGGTCGCGGTGTACTTCCGCCCGGGCCGCGGGCACCATGCTGTGATCCGAGCACCGCTCGACACGCAGCGACAGGGCCGACTCCGCGACGACATCGCTCGCATCACGCAGGCGATGGCCACGACGTTCGAGGAGCTGATCCGCGCCGCGCCGGAGCAGTGGCACCTGCTCCAACCCAACTGGCCGAGCGACCGCGCCGACGCGCCGAGCCCAGCAGAGGAGCCGTGATGTCCGACGTCGAGGTCGTCCGCAGCATCTACCACGCGATGGCCGCGCGCGATTTCGACCGGCTGTTCGCGTCGGTCGCCGACGACGTCGTGATCACCCAGGACCCGCGGCTGCCGTGGGGTGGACGTCACGTCGGACACGACGGACTCGCCCAATTCGCGCTCGCCCTCACCGGCGCGATCGACTCCGCGGTCAAGCACGAGGCGTTGTTCGAGGCCGACGGCGAGGTGATCCAGTACGGACGCACCCGCGGTACGGTGCGCGCGACCGGCGCGAGCTTCGACATCCCGGAGGTGCATCGGTGGACGGTTCGCGACGGCCGGGCCGTCGCCGCCCACTTCGCGATCGACACCGCCGCGATGCTGGCGGTGCTCGACGCACCGGCGAACGACGCTCCCGACGCGAGCGCCGCGCCCGACGCGGGCGCGTGACCGTCGACCGGTTCGAGGAGCACGCGTGCGCGTCGTGATGACGTGCCCGTACTCGCTGTCGCGACCCGGAGGCGTGCAGCAGCAGGTGCTCGCCCTCGTGCGCGAGCTGCGGGTGCTCGGCGTCGACGCGCGCGCGCTCGCTCCGTGCGACGGCCCGCCGCCGGCGCCCGGGGTCATCTCGGTCGGACCGAGCGTGGAGTGGGAGAGCAACGGTTCGATCGCGCCGATCGCCGCGTCGAGCACCGCGACACGCCGCACGATCGCAGCGTTGCGCGACGTGCGACCCCACGTGGTGCACCTGCACGAGCCCGCGGTCCCTGGTCCGAGCCTCAGCACGCTGATCGGCTGCGACGTTCCGATGGTCGGTACGTTCCACAGCTCGGGCGACGTGCTGCCGGCGGAGTGGATGAAGCCGCCGCTGACGGGCCTCATGCAGCGCCTCGCGGTCGCGGTCGCGGTGTCGGACGCGGCGGCGCAGACCGCCGACGACTGCTACGGCGTCGACGACGCGCGCGTGCTGTGGAACGGCATCGACGTGGAGCGCTTCGCGCACGTCAGCCCCACGCGCGCGCCCCGGCCCGCGGTGCTGTTCGTGGGTCGGCACGAGGAGCGCAAGGGCCTCGGCGTCCTGCTCGACGCGTGGCAGACGCTGGAGCGCGACGCGGTCCTCTGGGTCGTGGGATCGGGGCCGCAGACCGAAGCGCTGCGCGCGCGGCGCACTCCCGGCGTGGAGTGGCTCGGGACGGTCTCCGACGCCGAGCTCGCGAGCCGGTTGCGGGGCGCCACGATTTTCTGCGCGCCGTCGACCTACGGCGAGTCGTTCGGCATCGTGCTGCTGGAGGCGATGGCGGCGCGCACTGCGGTCGTCGCGACCGCGATCGAGGGCTATTCGAACGTGGCTCGCCCCGACCGCGAGGCGGTGCTGGTCGAGCCGAACGACCCGATCGCCCTGCGCGACGCGCTGCGCACCGTCCTCGACGACGAGGTGGTGCGCGCCCGGCTGGTGGAGGCAGGCACGGTGCGGGCGGCGGGCTTCTCGGTGCGCCGCCTCGCGGAGGCGTACGTCGAGCTGTACGGCCTCGCGGCGGCGACCCGTCCGTGACCGCCGCCGCACCTGCGCCCGACGAGATCGAGGCGCTCGCGCTCGCGGCCGCACACGTGGTGGCCGACGCGGTGCGCCCGCTGCTCGGCCGGGGTTCGTCGCGCGCCGAAGTCGGCGTCGCGCCCGGCGGCGACGTGACGATGGCGATCGACGACGTCGCCGAGCACGCGCTCGCGGAGCACCTCGCCGCCGCCGGCGACATCGCGTACTACTCCGAGGATCGCGGGCTCGTGCAGTTCGGGCGGCCCCGCGCGCTGTTCGTCGTCGACCCGGTCGACGGGACGCGTCCCGCGGCAGCGGGGCTCGAGTCGGGGTGCGTGTCGATCGCGGTCGTGCCGCCGACGCCCGAGGCGACGCTCGGCGAGGTGACGTTCGGCGTGGTGCACGAGATCCGCTCGGGTGATCGCTTCTGGGCCCGTCGCGGTGGGGGAGCCGGCGCGGCGCGCGCCGACGGGCGACCGATCGCGCTCGCGTGCAGCCCGAACGACGATCTCGACGCGCTCTTCTGGAGCGCGGGGACGCGCGGCCGCCCGACGCGAGCGCTCGCGTCGGTGCTGGGCGACCTCGTCGACCGGTCGGCGATGGCGGGCGGCTACGTGGATCCCGCGTCCGCGACGTTCTCGATGACGCGCATCGCCACCGGTCAGCTCGACGCGTACGTCGACGTCGCTGCCCGCATGGTGCGCGACGTCCCCGACCTGGAGCCGGAGTTCCGCCGGGTCGGGCGCGGCAGCGTCTGCACGAACTTCCCCTACGACGTCGCCGCGGCCGCGCTCGTGGTGACCGAAGCGGGAGGCGTGGTCACCGACGCGGATGGTGCTCGGCTCGACGCGGTGCGCGCGGTCGGGTCGGGTGACGACTTCCGGGTCGCGGTCGTCGCCGCCGGCACGGTCGGGCTGCACGAGCGTCTCCTCGCCGAGGTCGATCGGGGGATGGCCCGGCTCGTCGCGGCGACCCGCCCCACGCCGTCGTCGTGAGCTCGCCCGGGCGCGGCGTCCCGGATCGCGCGAGGTCCACCCCTACACTGAGCGCGCCGCTCTCCCGGAGGTCGTGTTCGTGCTCGGTGTGTTGATCGTCCTCGGCATCATCGCCCTCCTCGTCATCGTCTTCGTGGTGATGTACAACGGCCTCGTCAAGCTGCGGAACCGCGTCGACAGCGCGTGGTCGCAGATCGACGTGCAACTGCAGCGCCGCCACGACCTGATCCCGAACCTGGTCGAGACGGTGAAGGGCTACGCGGCCCACGAGCGCGAGACGCTCGAGGCGGTCATCGCGGCGCGGAACTCGGCGGTGAACGCCCAGGGGCCGCAGCAGCAGGCCCAGGCCGAGAACGTGCTCACCGGTGCGTTGCGCCAGCTGTTCGCGCTCGCCGAGGCGTATCCCGACCTCAAGGCGAACCAGAACTTCCTCGCTCTGCAGGAGGAGCTGACCTCCACCGAAGACCGCGTGGCGTACGCGCGGCAGTTCTACAACGACGCCGTGCTCGGCTACAACACGAAGATCCAGAGCATCCCGTCGAACATCATCGCGGGCATGTTCAACTTCTCCGAGCGCGAGTTCTTCGAAGCCGAAGACGACGAGACGCGCGACGTCCCGCGCGTGCAGTTCTGACCCGCACCCACCCGCATCACTGACCCCACCGAGCCGACCGCACCGTGTACGAGCAGATCGCCGCGAACCGTCGCCGCACCTGGCTGATGGTGATCGCCTTCACGGTCTTCACCGGGCTCGTGCTCGCCGTCGTCGTGTACCTCTTCGGCGGCACCGGGCCGTGGGGCATCGCGATCGCAGCCGCGATCGCGATCGCGACGTCGTGGTTCAGCTACTGGAACTCCGACAAGGTCGCGCTGGCGATGAGCCGGGCCCGCCCCGCCGACCCGAAGGAGTACGCCCGCCTCCACAACCTCGTCGAGGGGCTGTGCATCGCGAGCGGGCTGCCCAAGCCGCGCGTCTACGTGGTCGACGATCCGGCACCGAACGCGTTCGCCACCGGCCGCGATCCGAAGCACGCGGCGATCGCGGTGACCACCGGGCTGCTCGAGAAGCTGAACCGGGTCGAGCTCGAAGGCGTGCTCGCCCACGAGCTGAGCCACATCCGCAACTACGACACGCTCGTGATGACGATCGCGGTCACGATGGTCGGGCTGCTCGTGCTCGTGGCCGACTTCTTCTTGCGCTTCTTGTTCTGGGGTGGTGCGCGCCGGCGCGACAACAACAACGCGGGGGCCATCCTGGGGCTCGTCGGGATCGTGCTGTTGATCTTCGCCCCGATCATCGCCCGGCTCATGCAGTTCGCGATCAGCCGCCGGCGTGAGTTCCTCGCCGACGCGTCGGGTGTGCACATGACCCGCTACCCGCCGGGGTTGATCTCCGCGTTGGAGAAGCTGCGCGACGACCAGACCGTCGTGCACAGCGCCACGCACGCGACCGCGCACCTCTGGATCGAGGAGCCGCTGAACGTCGAGGGCGCCAACCGCGGCTCGAAGCTCAACCGCTTGTTCGCCACGCACCCGCCGCTCGAAGAGCGCATCGCCGTCCTCCGGGAGATGTGACGTGGCCGACGCCAACCCGCCGTCGCGCGGCGCGCGCCGAGTGATCCCGTGGTGGAAGCAGCGTCCCGCGCTGCTCGGCGGCGGCGCGCTCGTGGTGATCCTCGCCATCATCGGCGTCGCGCTCGCGGTGAGCGGCGGCGGCGGTGACGACGACGAGTCGTCGCCCACGAGCGCGGGCGAGACCACGACCACGGCGGTGCCGCCGACGGCACCGCTCACCGGACTGCCGGATCCCGAAGGCGTGACCGCCACTCGTCCAGCGCTGAACGCGAAGATCGCGAACAACCCCGAGGCGCGCCCGCAGCAAGGGCTCGAACAGGCCGACATCGTGTTCGAAGAGGAAGTGGAGGGACGCATCACGCGGTTCCTCGCCGTCTTCCACTCGCAGTCACCCGAGGCGTTCGGTCCGATCCGCTCGGTGCGCCGCGTCGACCCCGACATCGTGTGGCCGATCAAGGGGCTGTTCGCGTACTCGGGCGGCGTGTCGGAGAACGTGAGCCTGATCCGCGCCGCGCCGGTGCAATCGTTCGACGAGACCGAGGCCGGCGACGCGATGTTCCTCGACCGCTCGTTCTCCACCGGCGAGCGACCCAACATCTTGTTCGGGCGCCCGCAGACCTTCTGGGAGAAGGCCGCCGACCGCACGCCACCCGCACCGCTGTTCACGTACCTCGCAGCCGGTGAGGAGTTCACCGGCGAGCCGGTCCTCGAGGTGACGATCCCGGTGGGCAGCGACGACTTCCACCCCACCTGGCGGTGGGACGCGACCGCGGGCGGCTGGTTCCGGTTCTACGGCGACGAGCCGTTCATGACCCGGGGCGGCGCGCAGCTCGGCACCGACATCCTGTTCGTACAGTTCGTGCCCGGCGGTGGTGCGGAGACAGAGGTGATCGGCGAGGGCGACGCGGCGGTGCTCGCGCAGGGGCAGCTCGTGCGGGGTCGTTGGATCCGCGAGGACCGCGACTCGCGGACGCGCTTCGTCACCGCCGACGGCACCGAGATCGCAGTGCCGCCGGGGCGCGCGTGGGTGCACCTCCCGATGGCGGGCGGCGAGCTGACCGTCGTGCCCGCCACCCCGGCGACGACGGCGCCGTAGCCCGGGCCGACTCCGGCGTACGCCGAATCGATGGGGCGCGCCTGCGGGGCGCCGGTACCATTGGGGCGTTCCGAGCCCCGAGCCCGAGGTTCCCCATGGCCGACGAGCGCACCACTGGCACCGGCCGCGTGAAGCGGGGCCTCGCCGAGATGCTCCGCGGCGGCGTCATCATGGACGTCGTCGACGCCGAGCAGGCGAAGATCGCCGAAGACGCCGGCG
>DASUMP010000296.1:0-3344 GCA_036277635.1 Acidimicrobiia bacterium
CGCCAGTTCCGCCAGTGGGGTTCGCGCACGCCCGGCCACCCCGAACGGGGCCACACGACCGGGGTCGAGGTCACGACCGGCCCGCTCGGGCAGGGGTTCGCGAACGCGGTCGGCATGGCCGTCGCCGAGCGGCACCTGCGCGAGCGCTTCGGCGCCGAGGTCGTCGATCACCGTGTGTTCGGCATCTGCAGCGACGGCGACCTGCAAGAAGGCGTCACCCACGAGGCCGCTGCGCTCGCCGGCCACCTGCGCCTCGGTCGGCTCGTGTTCGTCTACGACGACAACCACATCACGATCGACGGTCCGACCGAGCTCGCGATGAGCGAGGACGTCCCGAAGCGCTTCGAGGCCTACGGATGGCACGTGGTGCGCGCGGGTGAGGTCTCCGAAGACCTCGACGCGTTGGAGCGGGCGCTGCGAGACGGCATCGACGAAACCGACCGCCCGACCTTGGTCGTGCTGCGCAGCCACATCGGCTTCCCTTCGCCCAAGTTCACCGACACCGCTGAGGCGCACGGCAACCCACTCGGTGCCGACGAGGTCGCGGCCGTGAAGGAGATCCTCGGTCTCTCGAGCGACGACTTCGTCGTCCCCGACGACGTGCGCGCGCTGTACCGCGACGCCGGCGCGCGCGGGCGCGCGGCGCGCGAGGAATGGGCCGCGCGGCGCGCGCGGTGGGCCGAGGCACAGCCGGCGCGCGCCGACGAGCTCGACGCGTGCCTCGCCGGCCGTGGTCTCGACGGTTGGGACGCGAAGCTGCCCTCGTGGACGCCGGGCGAGTCGTTGGCGACGCGGGTCGCGAGCAGCGACGTGCTCACCGCGATCTTCGACGTCGTCCCGGGTCTCGTCGGCGGTGGCGCCGATCTCACCGGCAACACGGGGACACAGGTGAAGGGCGCGCCGCGCATCACGCCCGACGACGGCGCCGGGCGCGCCTTTCACTTCGGCATCCGCGAGCACGGCATGGGCGCGATCCTCAACGGGATGGCGTTCGGCGGGCTGCTGCCGTTCGGTGGCACCTTCTTCGTCTTCTCCGACTACATGCGTCCCGCCGTGCGCCTCGCCGCGCTCTCACGGGCCAAGGTTGCGTTCGTGTGGTCGCACGACTCGGTCGGCGTCGGCGAAGACGGCCCGACGCACCAACCCGTCGAGCACCTCGCCGCGGCGCGCGCGATCCCCGGGTTGCGGGTGATCCGCCCCGCCGACGCGAACGAGACCGCGGCCGCGTGGCGGTACCACATCGACAACGACGGTCCGACCGCGCTCGTGTTGACGCGCCAGAAGGTGCCAGTGCTCGAAGGCACCGCCGAGCGCGCGATGCGCGGCGTCGCGCACGGCGCGTACGTCCTCGTCGACGAGCCCACCGACGCGCCGCTGCAGCTCGTCCTCGTCGGCACCGGCTCCGAGGTGTCGCTGTGCGTCGAAGCGCGCGAGCGACTCGCGGCGCGCGGCGTCGCGGCGCGAGTCGTGTCGATGCCGTCGTGGGATCTGTTCGCGGTGCGACCGGCCGCCGACCGCGACGCCGTGTTGCCGCCCGGCGTGCCGACGCTCGCGGTCGAAGCGGGTGCGTCGTTCGGATGGGACCGCTGGGCCGACGCCGTGATCGCGATCGACCGCTTCGGCGAGTCGGCGCCCGGAGACGTCGCACTCGCCAAGCTCGGCTTCACCGTCGACCACGTCGAGGAGCGCGCCGCCGCGCTGCTCGGCCTCGGTCCCACGTGACCGCCTGACGCCCACTGCCGACCGCCGGAGGACCCCCATGCCGTCGCCGATCGCCCGCCTCACCGAGTTCGGCCAGAGCCCCTGGTACGACAACCTCACGCGCGATGTCGCGCGTGGCGGGCTCCGCACCCTGATGGAGCACGACGGCATCCGCGGCATCACGTCGAACCCGACCATCTTCGAGAAGGCGATGGGCGCGGGCACCGCCTACGACGAACAGCTCGCACAGTGCGCGCGCGCCGGGCTCGACGCCACCGACACCTACTGGGAGCTCGTCACGACCGACATCGCGGGCGCGGCCGACCTCCTCCTCCCCGTCTACGAGGAGTCGGGCGGCACCGACGGCTTCGTGTCGGTCGAAGTCGACCCCGACCTCGCCCACGACACCGACGCCACCGTCACCCAGGCGCGGGAGCTGTTCGACCGGCTCGGTCGACCGAACGTCATGATCAAGATCCCCGCCACCCTCGCGGGCCTGCCCGCGATCACCGCCACGATCGCGGCGGGCATCAACGTCAACGTCACGTTGATCTTCTCGCTCGCTCGACATGCAGCGGTGATCGACGCCTACCTCGACGGCCTCGAACGTCGGATCGCCGACGGCGCCGATGTGGCGCGGATCGCGTCGGTCGCGTCGTTCTTCGTGAGCCGCGTCGACACCGAGACCGACCGGCGGCTCCCCGACGGGCACCCGCTGCGCGGCCGCGCCGCGGTCGCGAACGCGAAGCTCGCCTACCGCCTGTTCCGCGAGCGCTTCTCCGGTCCGCGATGGGAGGCGTTGGCGGCGACTGGCGCGCAGCTGCAGCGTCCGTTGTGGGCGTCGACGTCCACGAAGAACCCCGAGTACTCCCCCACGCTCTACGTCGACGAGCTGATCGGTCGCGACACGGTCAATACGCTGGCGCAGGCGTCGATCGACGCGTTGCAGGAGCACGACGGGTTGCGCGCCGATACCGTCACCGACGATGTCGCCGGCGCCGAGGCCGTGATGCGCGGGCTGGCCGACGCTGGCGTCGACTTCGACGACGTCACGGCGACGCTCGAGCGCGAAGGCGTCGCGTCGTTCTCGGGCTCGTTCCACGACGCGCTCGCCACGCTCGAGAAGAAGGCGCGCGAAGTCTCCTGACCGCGTCGTCCGATGCGGAGCGGAGCTCGATTGCTCCGGTCTACGGCCGCTGAGGGCGTGCCTGCAGGACGCAGAACTCGTTGCCTTCGGGGTCGGCGAGCACTTCCCAGGTCTGCTCGCCCTGTCCGACGTCGACATGCACCGCACCGAGAGCGAGCAGGCGTTCGACCTCGCCGGCCTGATCGTCGGGGCGGAGATCGACGTGCAAGCGATTCTTGACCACCTTGTCGTCGGGTGATCGGCCGAAGAGCAGCCCGGGGAGTCGATCGGGTGCCGGTCGGATCTCGACCTCGTCGGGTGATTCGTCGACGACGACCCACCCGAGCGCAGTGGCCCACCAGTGTGCGAGGGCATGCGGGTCATGGGCGTCGACGACGACGGATTCCCATTCCAACGCCATCGCTCGAGGCTACGCGGCGGGCACCCGCTGACGTTGCGCGCGTCAGTCGCGGGTGCTGGCGAGGAAGGTCCGGATCGCGGCGTGGACGCGCTCGGG
>DASUMP010000297.1:0-2598 GCA_036277635.1 Acidimicrobiia bacterium
GAGCGTACGACGCAGCCGCACGCGACGGGCTCGGGCTCGGGCGCGACGGCGTCGAGTGCAGCGTGCGGGAGAATGCTGAGGACGTCGAGCGGAGGAACCCCGTGGTCGACATCCCGATCGCACTGGCCGTCGGAGCCGGCATGCTCGCGACGGTGAATCCGTGCGGGTTCGCGATGCTGCCGGCGTACGTCGCGTTCTTCGTCGGGGTGAACGGCGACGACCACGAGTCGGACCGCAACCCGGTCGGCCGCGCGCTCCTCGTGACCGCCGCCGTGACCGTCGGCTTCATCGTGGTGTTCGCGGTGATCGGACTGCTCGTCACGCAGGTCACCTCCACGATCGAGGACCACCTCCCGTGGGTGACGATCGCGATCGGTGTCACGCTCGTCGGGCTCGGCGGCTACCTCCTGTCCGGTCGCGAGCTCGTGGTGTCGCTCCCGAAGCTCGAACGCGGCGGTGGCAGCACGTCGCTGCCGTCGATGGTCGTGTTCGGGATCTCCTACGCGATCGCGTCGCTGTCGTGCACGCTTCCGGTGTTCCTCACGACGCTCGTCCCCACCTTCCGGTCCTCCGGCGTCCTCGCCGGACTCGCGACGTTCGTGTTCTACGGACTCGGGATGGGACTCGTCCTCGGCGTCGTGACGATCGCGATCGCGCTCGCGCGGGTCGCGGTCGTGCAGCGTCTGCGCCGCGCCCTCCCGTACGTGTCGCGGGCGTCGGGCGGTCTGCTGGCCGTCGCGGGGGCATATGTCGCGTACTACGGATGGTGGGAGGTCAGGGGCGACTTCGACGCCGACCCGATCATTGATGGCGCCGCCGACGTCCAATCGTGGCTGGCCGAACGCGTCGACAACGTGTCGCGGGGCGCGCTGGTGCTCGTGCTCGTGCTCGCTACCGTGGCCGCAATCGTGCGCGCCCGCCGTCGACACGCCGCGGCTGCAAGCGACGTCCGCACGCCGACCGAGGAGAAGGTGCCGACGTGATCACCCGACCCCGAGCGACCGGCGCCGCAGTCGCGCTCGTCATGTCGCTCGCGGCGTGCGGGGACACGGACTCGTCGGCACCACCGACCTCGGTCCCGCCAGCTCCCACGACGCAACCCGCCGGACCCGATCCCGACCCCGGCGACCCCACGCCGACCACGGTGGCCCCGGTGGGCACGAGTCCGCTGCCCGTGGTCGACGTCCTCGACGTCGCCACCGGCGAGACGGTCGCGCTCGCGGAACGACTCCCCGCCGACCGGCCGCTGCTCGTGTGGTTCTGGGCGCCGCATTGACCCGTGTGCAATCGGGAAGCTCCCGATGTCGAGCAGTTCGCTCGACAGCACGCAGACGCCGTCACCGTCGTCGGACTCGGCACCCAGGACAGCTTCGAGGAAGCCGAGCAGTTCCGCGCCCGGCACGGCATCACGTTCTCGTTGCTGTGGGACGAGAGCTTCGAGTCGTGGCAACAGCTCGGCGTGTCCTCGCAGCCGAACGCGCTGCTCTACGCGGCCGACGGCACCGAGCTGCAGCGTTGGAGCGGCATGTACGACGAAGGCGAGGTCCTCGACCTCATCGGTTGACGCGCGCGCGGCGGATGCGCGCGCCGGCCCAGAGGGCGCACGCGGTCCAGACGATCGCGAGCACCGTGAGCGTCGCAGTTGTGTAGTCGAGCGGCTGGATCGTCGGGTTGTTCGCCCCGTCGGCAGTGCGCGCGAGCGGAGCGGCCGCGACCAGGAGCACGCAACCGCTCGCGATGAGCGCGGCCTGCACCGGAGCGCGAAGCGGGCCACGCACGACGCGCGCGACCGCGACCCCCACCGCCAACGCGATCGGCGCGACGAGGAGGTCGTGCGCAAGGTCGAGTCCGACGAGCCAGACCGCGAAGTCGACACGACGGTCGAGGTCGGGGGTCGCGCCGAGATACAGCGCGACACCCCACCCGATCACGACCACACCGATCCCCGACGCGATCCAGAACCGGACGCCGTGAACGGAGCGCTCGACCGCGCCTGTCACGTGAGCACCTCGATGCGCCCGACCCACTTCGTCTGATGCACGCCCGGCCGGTTGGGTCCGACGAGGCGCACGGGGAAGCCGTGATCAGGGTGCAGCGGCTCGCCGTTCACCTCGAGCGCGAGCAATGTGTCAGGGTCGTCGCCGTGGTCGGCGCTGAGCGGAGAGGAGCGCTGGCGCGCGCTCTCATGCAGCGCGTGACAACGCGCGTCGCGCCCGGTCGCTCCTGCGAGCGCGAGCAGGTCGCGTACACGCACCCCGGTCCACGTCTGCTCGGTGCTCCAGCCCTCGACGCACGCGATCGGCAGGCGCGCCGTGTGCTGCGGCATCGCGCGCAGCTCGTCGTAGGTGAACTCGAGTCGCGTGGCGGCGCCGGGGCCGTCGATCACGAGTCGATAGGCATCGAGGTCGATCGACTCGAGGTCCACCGACGCAGCGGTGCGATTGACGGGGAACCCCTGCGGCCCGACGTCGGGCCGGCGGGGTGCGAGCAGCGCGAGACGGCGGAGCGGCGCGAACGTCTGGCCGACCGTCACGAGCGTGAGCAGCGCGCTCGTGGCGAACACGGTGGTGAGGAACGACCGCCGATCGAGTCCGTCGG
>DASUMP010000298.1:0-2973 GCA_036277635.1 Acidimicrobiia bacterium
TGAACAATTCTCCGGACTGAGTCCGGAGGAATGTTCAATCCTCGGCCGCGGCGTGCGTCAGAGCATCGTGTTGAGGGCGTGGACGACGCGCTCGCCGAGTGCGGTGTCGCCGGTGATCGTGACCGCGCCGGAGGCGAGGGCGTCGGTGGGGGCGACGCGGCCGTTGACGAGGCGGACGAACGTCGCGGTGTCGGTGGTGATGCGGGTGGTGGGCGCGGCGGGGGCGTCGACGGGCTGGGCGCGACCGCCGGTGACCGCGAGTGCGTGCGTGAAGGCGTTCGGGCCTTCGACGACGAAGTCGACGATCGTGCCCTCGGGGGGTGCGACGCGCTTGCCGACGACCGCGCCGAGGGGGCGCTGCGCGCGGCGCAGGCAGAACGCGGCGACCGGGGAGTCGAGGTTGTCGGGGCGGCCGAGCGCGTTGCGGATGTCTTGTTCGTGCGCCCACGTGTCGTAGATGCGGAACGGGATGAGGTCGCGGACCTTGCCCGGGCCGACGGGAGTCCACGCGTCGGCGTCGAAGCCGTCGGCGTCGAGGGCGCGCAGGTCGGCGAGGCGGCGGTCGGCGATCGTGCGCAGCTCGGCGAGCACGTCGGCGCCCGCGAACGACCGGTAGTGCTCGACCCACTGCTCGTTCATGCGGCCGAGGTCGTTCTTCACGTGGGGGGCGTCACCGAGTTCGACGTCGGGGGTGGGGATGCCGAGGATCGTCGACTCGATGCCGATGAGGTGCGCGACGTTGTCGTGCACCGACCAGCCGGGGCACTCGGTCATCGTGTGCCACTCGGCGTCGGTGAGGTCGTCGCAGAGCGCGAACACGTCGTCCCACACGCGGGCGAGCAGATCGACCAGCTCGCGGTCGTCGGCGTTCGGTTCGGTCACTCCTGCTCCTCGGTCGGGGGGATCCAACCGGGTCGCATGTGGCGGCTGAGGTCGCCGATCCGGTCGGGGTGGATGATGCGCTCGGTGAACCGCCACTCGCCAGCGGCGCACTCGAAGCGGTCGTGGTACTGGCCGGCGATGATCGGCTGCAGCGGGAAGCCCGGGGTCGACTGCAGCACGGTGAAGTAGGAGCGGACGCGCGCGGCGGTGGCGGACTCCAGCGTGATCGTGACGTTGGTGATGCAGTGCATCGTGCGGGGCGTGCCGTCGTCGTAGAGGATCACGCCGCGGTAGTTGAGGCGGGCCTGGTCGGTGCCGCGCATGCGTTCTGGCCGGATCGACGAGCCGAGCTCGGCGTGCTCGAACAGCGCGGCGACGCCGTCGAGGTCGCCGGCGTCGATCCGGTACGCGTACTCGTGGATCAGCGCGGTGATCGCGGCGCGCGCGTCGTCGCTCACGCGCGCGACCACGCGATCGGCATGTGCGCGAACCCGCGCACGTTCCCGGAGTGCACCCGCACGAGACGATCTTCGTCGATCACGTAGTCGGGCATGCGGGCGAGGATCTCTTCGAGGCTCACCCGCATCTCGAGGCGCGCGAGCGCGGCGCCGAGGCACACGTGGATCCCGTGGCCGAACCCGAGGTGGAGCTGCTTGTCGCGGTCGATGTCGAACACGTCGGGGCGGTCGAACACGGTCTCGTCGTGGTTCGCCGACCCGATGAGCAGGAGCACCTTGTCGCCCGCCGGCATCGTGATGTCGTGCCGGGTCACGTCGGTGGTGAGCGTGCGCGCCATCACCTGCGTGGAACCGTCGAAGCGGAGCACCTCTTCGATCGCGTCGGGGATCCGGGCCGGGTCGGCGAGGAGCTTGGCACGCTCGGCCGGGAAGCGCTGGAGCGCGAGGAGGGCGTTCCCGATCAGCTTCGTGGTGGTCTCGTTGCCCGCGATGATCAGCAGGAAGCAGAAGCCGATGACGTCTTGATCGGTGAGGCGCTCGCCGTCGAGCTCGGCGGCCAGCAGCGCGCTGGTGAGATCGTCGCCGGGCGTGGCGTGCTTCTCGCGCACCAGGTCGACGAAGTAGCGGTAGAGCTCGATCGACGCTTCGATGCCGGCGGGCGTGACGTCGGGGATGCCTTCCTCGCGGTGCAGGAGGAGGTCGCTCCAGCCCCGCAGCTGGTCTTCGTCGCCGTGGGGGGTGCCGAGCATGCGGCAGATCACGTGCATCGGGAGCTTGCCCGCGTAGTCGTCGATGAGCTCGGCCTCGCCGCGCCGGGAGACGACGTCGAGGAAGTCGGTCGCGCGGGTGCGGATCGCGGGTTCGAGGTCGGCGACGCGGCGGGGCGTGAACGCGCGGCTCACGAGACGGCGCAGCTTCGTGTGCTGCGGCGGGTCGGTGGTGATCAGCATCGGGAACTGCGGGTTCTGCTCGAGGGTGATCCCGCCGGCCGAGCTGAAGTGTTCGTGGTCGTGGAACGCGTCGAGCACGTCGGCGTGACGCGACAGCGCCCAGAAGCCGAGGTCGTCGTTGCGGTACACGGGTGCTTCGCGCCGCAGTCGCGCGTAGAACGGGAACGGATCGTCGTGCACCTCGTGCGCGTACGGGTTGTAGTGCACGGGCCCGCTGTGCGCCGTCGTTCCGAGGCTGGTGGTCACCGTCTCGCCCCCTCGCCGAGGTGGTGCAGCGTACCGATAGGTCGGTACGGTCCGGCGATGAGCAGAGAGCTGGCGAGCAAGTACCTGCGTTGGGAGACGCGCGGTCCGGTCGCGTGGGTCACGATCGACCGCCCGGAGCGGCGCAACGCGCTCACGTCGAACATGTACTTCGGCATCCGCCAGGCGGTCGACCGCGTGAATGCGAGCTCGCGGCTCCACGCGCTGGTGCTCACCGGGACCGGCGACGTGTTCGCGCCCGGCGGCGAGATGGGCGGCGAGCACGACGACGGCGACGACATGGGTGCACTGCTCGGTCCGGGCGTCGTGCCGTTCGAGGCGATCCGCGAGAGCCGCAAACCGGTGGTCGCGTCGGTGAACGGGCTCTGCATGGGTGGCGGCCTGCTGATCACGATGCTGTCCGACCTCGCGATCGCGTC
>DASUMP010000299.1:0-3232 GCA_036277635.1 Acidimicrobiia bacterium
CACTACGTGACCGAGCAGCTCGACGAAGGTCCGATCCTCGACCAGGACGTCGTGCGGGTGAGCCACCGCGACGACGTCGCCGGGTTGGTGCGCAAGGGACGCGACCTCGAGACGATCGTGCTCGCCCGCGCGGTGCGCGCCCACGTCGAGCACCGCGTGCTCGTCCACGGTCATCGCACCGTTGTGTTCGGCTGACCGACGCGGCGATCGCCCGGGTAGCGTCCCGGCTCCGATGCCGAGGATCACGCCCCGAACCGCCGCGACCGCCGACCCGCCCGTCGCCGCGGCGAAGCACTGGGTGCTCGACCGCGACTTCCCGCCCGACCGACCGCTGCTCGACGTGTCGCAGGCCGTGCCCGGCTACCCACCCGCCGCCGAGCTGCGCGCCCACCTCGCCGTCGTCGTCGAGCGCGTCGACAGCGCCGCGTACGCGCCCGCCGTCGGGCTCCCGCACGTGCGGGCCGCGATCGCCCGCCGCACCGCGCTCGCCGCGGGCGCCCGCGACGCGATCGGCGCCGACCAGGTGGCAGTGACCGCCGGCTGCAACCAGGCGTTCTGCCTCGCGATCGACGCGCTCACGCAACCGGGCGACGAGGTGATCCTCCCGGTGCCCTACTACTTCAACCACGACATGTGGCTGCGCGCCCGGGGCGTGCGCGCCATCTCGCTCGCCGTCGACGCGACCACGATGGTGCCCGACCCCACCGTCGCGGCCGCGCTCGTCACCGACCGCACCCGCGCCATCGTGCTCGTGACCCCCAACAACCCGGTCGGAGTCGAGTACCCACCCTCCACGATCGACGCGTTCGGCGAGCTCGCGAGCGAACACGGGATCGCGCTGGTGCTCGACGAGACGTACCACGACTTCCGCGCCGCCGACGGGCCCGCTCACCACCTCTTCGCCCGCGCCGACTGGCCCGAGTTCCTCGTGCAGGTGTCGAGCTTCTCGAAGGTGTTCAGCCTCGCCGGCTACCGCGTCGGCTCGCTCGTGGCGAGTGCAGACTTCGTCGCCCAGGTCGCCAAGCTCGCCGACTGCATGACGATCTGCGCGCCCCGCGTCGCGCAGGAAGCGGTCGCGTTCGCGATCGAGCACCTCGACGGGTGGACGAGCGAACGTCGGGTCGAGATGCTCGCCCGGGTCGAACGCTGTCGCGAGGCCCTCGCGCCCGCGCCCGGCGGGTTCGCGTTGCTCGCCGCCGGCGCGTTCTTCGCCTACGTGCGTCATCCGTTCGACACGCTCGACTCGACGACCGTGGCGCGCGCGCTCGTGGACCACGCACACGTGCTGACGATCCCCGGCGCGTGCTTCGGCCCCGACCAGGAACACGCGCTGCGCCTCGCGTTCGGCAACATCGACGCCGACGCGCTCCCCGAGCTCGCCCACCGATTCGCACAGATGGAGGACCCGAGATGACGACCGACGCACCGGGCTTGCTGCACGGTGTCCGCGTGATCGAGAGCTCGCTGCTCGGACCCGGCGCGATCACGACCCACCTCGCCGACCTCGGCGCCGAGGTCATCAAGGTCGAGCCGCCGCAGGGCGACTACATCCGCCAGATGACGTGGCCGATCATCGAAGGCGAATCGCTGCTCCACCTGCACGTGCACCGCGGGAAGCGCAGTCTCGTGCTCGACCTGCGCACGCCGGCCGGTGTCGAGGTGTACCTCGACCTCGTGCGCGGCGCCGACGTCGTCGTCGAGGCGATGCGCCCCGGCTCGCTCGAGCGGCGCGGCCTCGGCTACGAGCGTCTCCGCGAGGTGAACCCGCGCATCGTGTTCTGCACGATCTCGGGCTACGGCATGACGGGGCCGTACCGCGACCTGCCGAGCCACGGGATCGCGTACGACACGTGGGCGGGCCTCGTCCCCCCCGCGGTCGACGACGAGGGCTTCACGTACATGCCCGAGCACGCGTCGATGGGCATCCACGCCGGTCCGGTGTTCGGCGCGATGGGAATCCTCGCCGGCATCGTGCACGCACGCGCCACGGGTTCGGGATGTCGGATGGAGGTCGCGCAGTCGGACGCGGCCGCCTACATGGACTGGTACCGCATCGAGACGTGGAAGGCGTACGAGCGCCCCGAGTCGGAGGTCACCGGCAACGCCGCCGACGACTACGAGCGCCGCGCGCCCGGCACCGCCGGCATGCGCGAAGGCGTGCGCTACCAGATCTACGAGTCGAGCGACGGCCACGTGCTGTTCATGGCGTCGGAGCAAGCGTTCTGGAAGAACTTCTGCGCGGGCGTCGGGCGCCTCGACCTGTTCGAGCGCTGGCCCGGCTCCACCTACGGCGACCACGCCCGCCACAACCGCGAGATGCAGATCGAGCTGCGCGAGATCTTCCGCACCCGCACGAGCGCGGAGTGGATCGCGTTCGGCGGCGAGGTGAACACGCCGATCGCGCCCGTGAACACGCCGAAGACGATCGCCGACGACCCGCAGTTCCAGGACCGGCTGCCGTGGATCCCGGCGAGCCGCCTCGGCGCCGACGAGCTGCCGTTCCCCGTCAAGGTGCTCGACGCCGAGCTCCCGGTCCCGACGCGGGCGCCGAAGGTGGGCGAGCACACCGAGACCGTCCTGCGCGACGTCCTCGGCTACGACGACGACCGCATCGCCCAGCTGCGCGCCGCCGGTGGTCTGGGGGCACAGGAGTAGCCCTCCGGGTTTGTCGCCGTGGCGTCGAGGGCACCCGGGCGCCATGACTCGACGACGGACACTTGCACTCATGGCCGTGGCCGCCCTGTCCCTCGGACTGGCCGCGTGCGACGACGACACCCGCGACGAGCTCGCCGACGACGCCCGCGACGTCGGCGAGCAAGTCGAAGACGCGACCGGCGAGGCGAGTGCCCGAGCGGTCGCCGAGACCCTGCGCGGCGCGATCGTCGCCGACGATCTCGACGGCGGCGCGTCGCGACGTGACGTGCGCGTGCTCGAGGAGAGCATCGCCGACCTCCCCGGAGACCCCGAGGTCACCGGCATCGACGACGGCGACGGCGACGGTCGTGACGACGACGGCGTCGTCGAGGTGCGCGTCGGCGACCAGCGCGCGTGCCTGCAGATCGCGGAGCCGGGCGCGAACGACGACGTCGGCGAAGAAGACGTGTCGGTCGACAGTGACTGCCCCTGAGCGCGTTTCGCGTCGTCGCGGCGCGGGTATTGGCGCCGCGAGCGTCGCTCGACGCCGAGCCCAACCACTCCACGGAGGAGACGTCGTGGTCCTGCACCAACCCCT
>DASUMP010000300.1:0-2356 GCA_036277635.1 Acidimicrobiia bacterium
GTGTCGAGCTACCAGGCGAGTGAGGTCGAGGTCGGCCCCGACCACGCCGTGCTCACCGCCCTGTTCCCCGAGCACCTCGACTGGCACGGCAGCGTCGAGCGCTACTACGCCGACAAGCTCCGCCTCCTGCGCGCCGCGGGCGTCCACACGATCTCGGTCAACGCGGCCGACGCCAACGCGATGGCGCACACCGACGGCATGGAACGCCGGCCGTACGGCGTCGGGCCCGGCATCCATGCGCGCGACGGTGGCCTCTTCGACGGCGGCCGGCGTCTGGTGGCCACCGGACCGCACCTGCGCGGTGCGCACACGCTCACCAACGCGGCCGGCGCGCTCGCGGTCGCGAGTGCGTTCGACGCGTCGGTGCTCCACCAACCCGAGCTGCTCGCCGAGTGGATGGCGAGCTTCGAGCCGCTCCCGCACCGCCTGCAGCCGATCGGCGAGCACGACGGCGTCGAATACATCGACGACTCGATCGCCACGAGTCCGTCGGCGACCGCGGCCGCGCTCGACGCGTTCGCCGCCCGCCCGGTCACGCTCCTGGTCGGCGGCCACGATCGCTCGCTGCCGCTCGACCCGTTGCTCGACGCGCTCGCGCGCCGTGGTGCACCCACGCTCGTGTGCGCGATGCCCACCACGGGCGAGCACGTCGCCGACGCGATCGAGGCGCGCGAGCTCCGAGACGTCGCGGTCGTGCGCTGCGACTCGCTCGCCGACGCCGTACGCCACGCGGTCGCGCACACCGCGATCGGCGCCGTCGTGCTGCTGTCACCCGCGGCGGCGAGCTACGACCGCTTCACGTCGTACGCCCACCGAGGTGCCGAGTTCCAACGCCTCGTGCGCGAGCACGCCGACCGGTGATGCCCGCCCCGACTCCGTTCATTGCAGCGATTGCCGCGCATATGGGGGTGATCGCTTCAATGGACGCACTGGTGATCAAGTGGGACGGGCGTGCACGACGTCGCCCGTCACGACCGTTTCGATCGTGCCGTCGTCGCGCGCGACGGAGAGGTGTCCGAGCTCCGTGAGGTCGGTCGCGACCCCCTCGACGACGCGATCCGCGAGCTCGACGCGCACGCGCCGGCCGAGCGTGGCCGAGCGCGCGACGGCATCGGCACGGAGGCGTTCGCGACCGTCGAGTGTTGCGAGCGCTCCGATGCGCGCGTCGTAGCGCATCAGCCACTCGACGAGCAGGTCGACGCGATCGACAGCGACGTCGGATTCGAGGTTGCACGCGGTGGCGATCTTGTCGAGCTCCGGCGGCACCACGTCCCAGTGCACGTTCAGGCCCATCCCGACGACCACGGCCTGTCCGGGGATCGCCTCGGCGAGGACACCGGCGAGCTTGCGCTCACGCACGATGAGGTCGTTCGGCCACTTCAGTCGTCCCGCGATGCCGGCGAGGTGCTCGACCGCGTCGGCCGCAGCGAGCGCGGCCGCGGTGACCAGCAACGGCACGTGTTCGATGGCGAGGGCTGGACGCAGCAAGACCGAGGCGAGCAGCGCCGCATCGCGTGGGCTCTGCCACTCGCGACCCAAGCGGCCGCGTCCGGCCGACTGGGAGTCCGCCACCGCGACGACACCTTCCACCGCGCCCCGCGCCGCCTCGTCGAGGAGGTACCGGTTCGTGGAGTCGATCTCGGCGAACCAACGCACGTCGGAGAACCGCGTCCCGACGAGTCGTGCGTTCGCGCCTCGATCACCGGGATCACGGGGATCGCCGGGCGGGCGCGCGTGACTGGCCGTCGGATCGGGCATCGACCGTAGGATACGAGCCGTCCGCCCGCCCCCGTCCGGAGCCGCCCTCGTGCTGTCGAAGATCCTCGTCGCGAACCGTGGAGAGATCGCGGTGCGCGTGATGCGCACGTGCCGAGAGCTCGGCATCGCAACCGTGGCGGTGTACTCGGAGCTCGACCGCGACGCGCTCCACGTCCGGCTCGCCGACGAGGCCTACGCGCTCGGCGGCCAGACGGCGGCGGAGAGCTACCTCAACACCGAGGCGATCCTCGACGCCATCCGCCAGAGCGGCGCCGACGGCGTGCATCCCGGCTACGGCTTCTTCAGCGAGAACGCCGACTTCGCCCGCGCCATCACCGAGATGGGCGTCGCGTTCATCGGTCCGCCGCCGGCGGCGATCGAGGCGACCCCTCCCGGCGGACTGGTGGTCGGCGACGAGCACGCTGTGGTGCGGGCGGTTCGCCGCGGTCGCCAGCAGATCGGCGTTCGTGCTGCCCGTCTCGGCGACCCGTTCCACCGTCCAACCGGGCGGGATGCCCGGGAGCGGGTTGGGGGCGCGATCGTCCATGGCACCTACATTGGCAGCCGTGCTGAAGAAGATCCTGATCGCCAACCGCGG
>DASUMP010000301.1:0-3615 GCA_036277635.1 Acidimicrobiia bacterium
CGAACGGAGCGGGCATTACCCTCGTCGTCACCGAAGACGAGGCCCACCGCCTCGCGTTCGCATCCGCGAACGGAGTCCTCACCGTCGCGCTCGCACCACCGGAGGACGCGTGCTGCAAGCCATCGTCCTCGGCATCGTCCAGGGACTGACCGAGTTCCTGCCGGTGTCGTCGAGCGGCCACCTCGTGGTCGTGCCCGCGATGCTCGGATGGGACGACGCGTCGCTCACCTTCGACCTCGTCCTGCACCTCGGCACACTCGTCGCCGTCGTCGCCGCGTACCGCAGCGACCTGCTCGACCTCGCCCGCGGGCTCTTCGGACGCGGACCCGATCCCGAGACGGCGCGCCGCCTCGTGCTCCTCCTCGCCATCGGGACCGTTCCCGCCGCGCTCGCCGGCGCCCTGTTCGCCAGCACGTTCGAGGACACGTTCGACGACGCGCTGTGGACGTGCGCCCAGCTCGTGGTCACCGGCGGGATCCTCGTCGGGGCGGAGGCCCTCGAACGGCGGTGGCGCAGTCGCGACGTCTCCGTCGGGCTGACGCCGGCGAACGCCGCCGCGATCGGCGTCGCCCAGGCCGCCGCGATCCTCCCGGGGATCTCGCGTTCGGGCGCCACGATCGCCACCGGTCTCGCGTTCGGGATCGAGCGCGCCGTCGTCGCTCGGTTCTCGTTCTTGATGTCGATCCCGATCATCGCCGGGGCGATCCTCACGAAGGTCCCCGACGTCACGAGCGGCGAGTTCGAGCTGACCGCGTCGGTCGCCGCCGGCTTCGTCGCTGCGGCGGTCTCGGGGTGGCTCGCGATCGAGGTGTTCCTCCGCTACCTCCGCTCGCACAGCCTCCGGCCGTTCGCGATCTACCTCTTCGTGTTCGCGCCCGTCGCCGCGCTCATCATCGAGGTCCGCTGACGCGTATCGTGCGCCGCGTGATCAGCACGGTCGTGTTCGACTACGGCGGCGTCATCTCGAGTCCGCTCTTCGTGGGCATCGGCGACTTCGAGGCGTCCGAGGGGTACCCGCGCGGCTCCCTGCTCCGGCTGCTGTTCGGTGAGGTGCACTACGTGGGGGTCGAGGGGCGGGCGATCGCCGCCGAGCTCACCGAGGAGGTCGCCGACGCGGTCACCGCCGACCCCGACGCGCTCGAAGCCGCGGGGAGCGCTCCCGACATCCCCGACTGGCACCTGCTCGAGAAGGGGCTCATCGACTTCGCCACCTACTTCGAGCGCATCCAGCAGCGCGCCCCCGACGTCCTCGGCCGCGCGATCGACCTCGACGCGTACGCGCGCTTCATGCGCACCTCCGCCCCCGGCGTGCACTGGATGGTGGTGCACAAGATCCGCGAGCTCGGCGAGCGCGGACTCCGCCTCGGGCTGCTCACCAACAACGTGAAGGAGTTCGGCGAGCACTGGCGCGCCACGTTCCCGCTCGACGAGCTCTTCGAGGTCGTCGTCGACTCCAGCCACGTCGGGATGCGCAAGCCCGACCGCGAGATCTACGAGCTGACGTGCTCGCGCCTCGGCGTGACGCCGGACGAGACGATCTTCGTCGACGACAACGCCGACAACGTCGCGGCCGCGGCCGCGTTCGGCATGGAGACCGTGCACTTCGGCGCCGACCCGTGGGCCGCGCTGGCCGATCTCGACGCGATCCTCGAACGACGGGGCGTCGCGGCGCGCACGTGAGCGATCAGGCGCCGCTCATCATCATCTCGGCGATCAGCACGGTCACGCCCGCCGCGCTGCCCGGGAGGAACGTCAGGTCGTCGGCGACCTCGGCGAGGTCGAGCAGCATCCGCGGCAGCGTCGACGCGATCGTCAGCTCGTGCACCGGCTCGGCGAACGCACCGTCGCGGATCATCAACCCTTCGGCGCCGACCGAGAAGTCGCCGCTCACCGGATTCGTCCCGGAGTGCAGCCCGCTCACCGACTGCACGTAGAGGCCCTCGGCGATCCCGGCGACGAGCGCTTCGGGCGAGCGCGCTCCCGGCGCGAGGCGCAGGGCCCGCGCACCCACGCCCGGCGTCGACTTGAAGCCGCCGCGCACCGCCGAACCGGTGCTCGCGCCGCCGGAGCGCCGGCCGGTCCACACGTTGTGCAGGAACCCCCGCAGCACGCCGCCCGAGATCAGCGGGACCGCCCGAGTGGCCACACCTTCCGCGTCGTGCGGCGTGGCGCCGAGGGCGCGGTCGTCGGTGGGATCGTCGACGAGGTCGACCCCCGCCGCCGCGACCTGTTCGCCGACCCGCTCGGCGAACATCGAACGCCCCTTGAGCACCGCTTCGCCGTTCAGCGCTGCGGCGAGCACGCCGAGGACCGAGCGCGTCACGAGCGGGTCGAGCACGATCGGCAGCCGGCGGCTCGTGGGCTTGGTAGCGCCGAGCAGCCGACACGCGCGTTCGGCCGCGTCGCGCGGGATCGACTCGAGGTCGAGGTCGGCCAACGACCGACCGGCGACGAAGCCGTAGCCGGTGCGCGTCTCGTGGCCGTCGGCGGCGAGCGCGAACGCGCTCGCCGAGCACACCGTGTACCGGTGCGCCGCCTCGACGCCGACCGACGTCGCGATCGCCGACTCGATCAGCCCGTCGCCGTAGCCCGCGGACTCCACGCCGCGGATGCGCGGGTCGGCCGCCTTCGTGGCGGCCTCGAGCTCGAGCGCGATGCGCACCTTCTCGTCGGTCGGGACAGCGGCGAGGTCGTCGCGCCACAAGTCGAGCTCGGGCGGGACGGCCGAGCGGGCGTCGGCGAGCGTCGCGAGCCCCGCCCACTCGTCGGGCTCCGAGAACGACGCGTTGTCGCGCGCGGCGCGCACCGCGTCGTCGATCGCGTCGACATCGAGCGATCCCGACCACGCGTACCCCTGGCGCCCGTCGGCGATGACGCGCACCCCGATGCCTTCGATGCCCGCGACCGAGAGCGACTCGACCTCGCCGCCGAACACCTCGACGTCGGTCTCGTTCGTGCGCACGACGTACGCCTCGATCTGCTCGCCGCCGCGCGCTTCGCCGGCCGCGCGTCGCGCGATGTCGAGCAGGTCGGTCACGACGACGTGCCGCCGATCGTGAGCTCGCGCACGAGCAACGTGGGTTGTCCGGACGACACGGGAACGCCCTGGCCGCTCTTGCCGCACGTGCCGGCCCAGGTGTCGAAGTCGTTGCCGATCGCGTCGATCGCCCGCAAGGTCTCGGGACCGTTGCCGATGAGCTGCGCGGCGCGGATCGGCGCGGTGATCACGCCGTGCTCGATCAGGTACGCCTCAGTGACGCCGAACACGAAGTCGCCGGTGGCGGTGTTGACCTGGCCGCCGCCGAGCTGCACGCAGTAGATGCCGCGCTCGACGCTGCGCACGATGTCGTCGGGATCGGTGTCGCCCGCGAGCAGGAACGTGTTCGTCATGCGCGGCATCGGCAGGTGCTGGTAGGTCTCGCGACGACCGTTGCCGCTGCGCGACCGCCCTTCCTTGCGGGCGCGCACGTGGTCCCACATGTAGTCGGTGAGCACGCCGTCGTCGATCAGCACGTTGCGCTGCGCCGGCGTCCCCTCGTCGTCGATCGCGTAGGTGCCCCACTCGCGCGCGTACGTGCCGTCGTCGACGAGCGTGACGCCGGGCGCCGCGACCCG
>DASUMP010000302.1:0-7255 GCA_036277635.1 Acidimicrobiia bacterium
CTCGCCGCCCGCGACGTCGAGCGAAAAACTCCGAGAAAACGGGCCGAAATCCGCCACACACGGTCGCGGAAGTGCAAGGCTGCCACCCGCACTTCCCAGTCCGTCGATGGAGGAACCGTGAATCGGAGAGACCTGGTCAACGCGCTCGTCGAGCGCAACGAGGGGCTCACACGCAAAGAGGTCGATGCGTTCTTGAGCTCGTTCACCGATGTGATCACCGAGACGGTCGCCACCGGCGAGGTCGTGGCGATCTCCGGGTTCGTGAAGTTCGCGCGGGTCGATCGCGGGCCGCGCATGGGTCGCAACCCGGCGACCGGTGAGGCGATCAAGATCAAGGCGTCGCGTCGCGTGCGCGTCACCCCGCTGAAGGCGTTCAAGGACGCGGTGATGTCGGGCAAGGCACCGGCGAAGAAGGCGGCGAAGAAGACCACCGCGAAGAAGACCACCGCGAAGAAGCCCGCTGCGAAGAAGGCGCCGGCCCGTAAGGCACCGGCGAAGAAGACCGCGGCGCGCAAGGCACCGGCGAAGAAGACCACGAAGAAGACCACGCGTCGCCGCTGACACCGGGATCGGATCACGAGACCACTCACGGCCCGGACACGCGTCCGGGCCGTGTCGCGTGGTGGGCCGTTCGTGTGAGATGGTCCGCGAGTGCGTGACGACCTGCTCCCGATGCTCGCGACGCCGGGCCGCGCGCCGGTGGGTGACGGCTGGGTGTGGGAGCTGAAGTGGGACGGCGTACGCGCGCTGGTGCACATCGCCGCCGGCGGCGTGCAGGTCCGTGCTCGTTCCGGACGCGACATCACGGCGCGGTATCCCGAGCTCCAGGGACTCAGCGAGGCGTGTCCCGGTCGCGACGCCACGCTCGATGGCGAGATCGTTGCCACTGGCGACGACGGGCTCCCGAGCTTCGAACAGCTGCAGCGGCGCATGCACGTCGACGATCCGCGCGCGGTGGCTCGCCTGGTACGCGACGTGCCGATCGCGTTCATCGCCTTCGACCTGCTCGCGCTCGACGGCGCGGAGCTGTTCGACGAACCATGGAGTGTCCGCCGCGCCGCGCTCGACGCGCTCGCCCTCGACGGACCGGCGTGGCGGACCTCACCCTTCGAAACCGGCGACGGCGCGCGCACCGTCGCGTTCAGCCGTGCGCACATGATGGAAGGTGTCGTCGCGAAGCGCGCCGACAGCCGCTACGTGCCCGGGCAACGGTCACGCGCGTGGATCAAGGTGAAGCATCACCGCCGACAAGAGTTCGTCGTCGGCGGATGGGTGCCCGGCACCGGGTCGCGCGCCGACACCTTCGGTGCGCTCGTCCTCGGCGTGTACGACGACGCCGACGCGGGTCGGGTGCTGCGCTGCGTCGGCAAGGTCGGAACCGGCTTCTCGAACGCCCACCTCGCGTGGTTCGTCGGAGCCCTGCAGCAACGCGCGATCGACACGTCGCCGTTCGGCGCGGGCGCGGTGCCGCGCGACGCGCGCTTCGTCGTCCCCGAGCTGGTCGTCGAGGTCCGCTTCACCGAGTGGACGTCGTCGGGAACGGTCCGCCACCCCGCGTTCATGGGCGTGCGCGACGACAAGGACCCGACGAGCGTCGTGCGCGAGACCTGAGCCGGATCGGGCGACCGCGGGCCGTCAGTCAGTGACCTCGACGGCGACGCGATGCTCGCTCACCAACGTGGCGACGGCGCCTTCGCCGAGCGCGAGCGGGGTCACGTGCCAACCGTGAGCGATCGGGTCGATCGAGCGCAACGGCACCGTGATGCCGACACCGAGCGCCTTCACGTACGCCTCCTTGGTCGTCCACGCGCGGAGGAAGGCGGTGTGCCGCTCGCCGGGATCTCCTGCCCGCCACGCTCCGAAGGCCGACTCGTCGAGGATCCGCGCCGCGAGTCGTTCCAGCCGGTCGTGGGTCCGACGGCGAGGGACCTCGACGTCGATGCCGACCCGCGTGCCGTGCGCGACCGCCAGCACCAGCACGTGACGGGAGTGCGCGATCCCGACGTCGACGTCGGGCATCGCGACGCGCGGGCGGCCGTGCTCGACGGAACCGCAGTGCCCGCACCGGCGGGACAGCGGCACGTCTGCAGGCTCGATTCCGAGCTCGTCGGCCAGCACGCCTCGGAGGCGCTCGATCGCCGGATCGCGCGCGCGGTCCCAACCGGAGACGACGACGATGCGCACCCGAGATCCCGCGCCGCGGTCGAGCACGAGTCAGGCCGTGAGCTCGGCGACCGCGTCGGCGAACACCTCGGTGTGCCGGTCGACCGCGTCGACGGTCGTTGCGGGACACATGAGCGCCATGTTGTGGAACGGCGTGAGCAGGATGCCGCGGTTCAGCGCGTAGAGGTGCAGCAGCGCGTCGAGCTCGTGATCGACCGCCGCCGCGGCCTGACCTCCGGTGCGGGGCGGCGGGCAGAACCAGTACTCCGCCCGACACCCGAGCCGGTTGACGTGCCACGGCAGGCCGTGCGCAGCGATGACGTCAGCGACACCGCTCGCCCACCGCTCGGCGAGCGGGACCATGTGGGCGTATGCCGCGTCGGTGAGCACTTCGCCGAGCGTGGCCCGCACCGCCGCGAGCGAGAGCGCGTTCCCGGTGAGCGTCCCACCGATGCCGCTCACGTCGGCGTCGTCCGACGTGCTGACGTCGGCGATCACGCGGTCGGCGACATCGTCGGTCATGCCGAACGCGGCGATCGGGATCCCTCCCCCGATCGGCTTGCCGATCGTGAAGAGATCCGGTTCGAGCCGCTCGGCGCGAGTGACGCCGCCGGGACCGGCACAGATGGTGTGGGTCTCGTCGATGATCAGCAACGTTCCGTGCTCGCGGGTCAAGGCGCGCAGCGCGTCGTGGAACCCCGGCTCCGGGTGCACGATCCCGATGTTCGTGAGCGCCGGCTCCGCGAGCACCGCGGCGATCTCGCCGGTCGCGAGGATCGACTCGAGGGCGGCGACGTCGTTGAACTCGACGACTGCGGTCGTGTGTGCCGGATCGACGGGCGGGCCGACGTTGCCCGGCCGCGGACCCACGCTCCCATCGGTGAGCGTCGCGAGCGTCTCGTCGACCGTGCCGTGGTAGCACCAGTTGAAGACGAGCACCTTCGTACGTCCGGTGGCGCGGCGCGCCACTCGCAACGCGAACCGGTTCGCGTCGGTCGCCGTCATCGCGGTCTGCCACCGCGGGAGTCCGAAGCGCCGCGCGAGCTCGTCGCCCACCCAGAGCGCGTCGTCGGTCGGCAGCATCATCGTGATGCCGCGGTCGAGCCGCTCGCGCACGGCCCGGACGGTCGGTGCCGGCGAGTGACCCGTCATCGCGCCGGTGTCGCCCAGGCACAGGTCGACGTACTCGATGCCGTCGACGTCGATCACTGTGGCCCCGTGCGCCTCGGCTGCGAAGAGGGGGAACGGACCCGGCCATCGCCGCATCCAGTTCATCGGCACGCCGCCCAGCAGCGAACGCTGCGCGTCGGCAGCGAGCTCACGAGATCGTGGGTGGCGCGCCACGAACTGTTCGTCCTCACGAGCGCGCAGCTGCGCGATTCGGCCCCGATCGATCCCGCTCACTCCGGTCATCTCCTGTCTCGCCCTCACATAGCCTCGCACCGTGCTCACCGTCGCGACGGACCGGCATCGACTCCACCATCCGAAGAACTCGGTCAACGACGGTGGACGCCTCGTCCCGCCGGTCGAGATCCCCGCCCGGGCGGATCGGATCCTCGCCGCGGTCACCGACGCCCGGCTCGGCGAGCTCGTCCCACCTGCGCCCTTCGGTCGCGATCCGATCGCTCGCGTCCACACCGAGGCGTACCTCGACTTCCTCGAACACGCGCACGGGCGCTGGCGCGCGGCGACGGGCGCCGACGACGACGCCGAGGCCGTCCCGACCGCGCGAGCGATCCGCGGCCAGGACGTCCACGTCCCCGAGCACATCGACGGCGCGCTCGGCTGGTTCTCGCACGACGCCGACCCCGTGCTCGCGGGGACGTGGGATGCGGCCAGCGCGGCCGCCGACGTCGCGCTCACCGCGGCTCGGGCAGTGCACAACGGCGCGTCCGGCGCGTACGCCGTGTGCCGACCGCCTGGTCACCATGCGGCCGCCGACTCGTTCGCCGGCTACTGCTACCTCAACAACGCGGCGATCGTCGCACAGTGGTGCTGCGACCGCGGCGCTCGGGTGGCGATCCTCGACGTCGACTTCCACCACGGCAACGGGACCCAACAGCTCTTCTACGACCGCGCCGACGTGCTGTTCGTCTCGTTGCACGCCGACCCGCGCGACGACTACCCGTATTTCCTCGGCCACGCCACCGAGACCGGTCGGGGTGCCGGCGTCGGCGCGAACCGCAACTACCCGCTGCCGGCAGGCACCGACTGGACCGCGTACGAACCCGCGCTCACCGACGCCGCGACCGTCGTGCGCGACCACGCCCCCGACATCCTCGTGGTGTCGCTCGGCGTCGACACCGCGATCGAAGACGCCGACTCGTTCCGTCTGACCGGCGACGACTTCTCGCGCATGGGGAGCGCGATCGCCGCGCTCGGATGCCCCACGGTGTTCGTGCAAGAAGGCGGCTACTGCCTCGACGTCATCGGCCGCAACGTCGTCAACGTGCTGCGCGCGTTCGAGGGCTGAGCGCGCTCGGCCTCGTCACTCGACCAGGTCGGTGGCGCGCATCGTGAACAGCGACGCGAGGACGACGAGCTCGGGGTGCGGCTCGGGATCCCACCGCCACGCGACCATCTGGGCACGGGAACGCCGCCCGGTGGCACCACGGAAGAGCTCGAAGCGCTCCGCCTCCACGGTCGCGACGGGATCACCCGGGCCGTACTCGTGCGATCCAGCCTCGGTGACCAGTCGCAACGCACCGCCCGTGCCCGACGCGCGCGAACCGCACAACCAGTCGAAGCCGATCGCGAGGGCGTCACTGGACCGATCGGCGCCGATGCCGAACGCGCCGCACAGGTCGTACTCGTGGGTGACCGCGTCGAACACCAGCTGGCCGGCGGGAGGACCGAAGTCGTTCATCACGGCTTCGACGGTCGCGGCCGAAACCTCCCATTCGGCGAGCATCTCGGTGACGGAGCGGTCGCGGCGCTCCTCGACCTGTCGCGCGGTCCACGGATCCGTCCCGGCTCCTTGGAGGTTGCCGGCCAACACGTCGGCGGCGACACCCACGAGGTGGGCGAGCACGTCGCGCGCCGTCCATTCGGGCGTCGCCGGGACCGGTCGGTGGTCGACGTCGTCGCCGATCGGGGCGACGAGCGCGCTGACTCGCTCGCGGACTCCGCGGTACGCGGCGGCGAAGTCGGTCATCGGTCCCTCCTCGTGGAGCGCACATCGTGTCGCGCGCGGCGAGGTCGGTGCGACTCACGCCGACGCGGGACGATCGCCGATCACGCCGTCGCGCCGCAGCCGCGCGAGCCGGTCGTCGTCGACGCCGAGCTCGCGCAGCACCTCATCGGTGTGCTGACCGAGCATCGGCGCCGGACCCTGCCACCAGCGGTGGGGGCCGGCCGAGAGGCGCATCGGCCACGTGGGGAAGTCGTGGGTGCCGACGACCGGGTGCTCGACCGCTTCGAAGAAGCCGCGGGCACGCAGCTGCGGATCGTCGAGGGTGGCGAATGCGGGGACGACGGGCCACGCCGCCACGCCCATCGCCCGCAACTCGCGCGCCGCGTCGTGGGGTGCGCGCGTCGCACACCACCGAGCGCGCTCCACCGGCGTCAGGTCGTCAGCCGTTCCGTCCGATGCGATCCACGCGTCGTCGCCCGCGCACCGGAACACCCCGCGCGCGCCGCGCCGGCCCGGCGCGACGCCATCGATGCTGGTGCGGATGACCTGTTCCGCCGTGACCGCTGCGGCCACCTCGACGAGCGGCACTTCCACGAGCCCGCCCTCCCCCGTGCGCGCACGGTGCTCGAGCGCAGCCATCACCGCGAGCGCGGCGTGCGTGCCGACCAGCGGGTCGACGACGCCGCCGGGGATGATCGGAGGGCCGCCGTCGTACCCGGTCACCCACGCCATCCCGGTCAGCTGCTCCATCGTCTGCGCGAACCCTGGTCGATCCCGCCACGGACCCGTGAGCCCGAACGCCGGGATCCGCAGGTAGATCGCCGACGGATTGAGCGACTGCACCCCGTCGGCGTCGAGCCCGAACCCGTCCATGACACGCGGCGTGAAGTTCTCGGCGACGACGTCGGCGCCTCGGATCAGCTCGCGTGCGAGCTCGAGGCCATCGGGATGCGCCAGATCGAGGGTCACGCCGCGCTTGGCGAGGTTCGAGGCGTGGAACAGCGCCGACTGCTCGTAGAACAACGGGTCGTCCCGGGGATGCACCGCGGCGGCGAAGCGGATGCCGTCCGGACGACGCGTCGATTCCACCTTCACCACGTCGGCGCCGAGCGCGGCGAGCCACGCGGTCGCGAACGGACCCGCCCAGAACGCCGTGAAGTCGACGACGCGCAACCCGGCCAGCGGTCGGGGCCCCGGCGCGTCCGCGCGACGGGTGGGCGCGGACGGTCGTCGGTCGGGCCACGGCGTTGCGTCGTGCGCACCGCGCCGCGGCGCGGCGGCGAGCGGCCGGTCGGCGACCGCGGCGAAGCGGAACGGCGCGCGGGGTCGGACCCAGGGACGTCCGGGCTGCGGCACGTACACGTCGCGCGCAACGAGCTGCGCGAAGCGCGGGAGCTCATGACCGTTGCCCACGATCGCGGCCGGGACGCGCGCGGCGACGAGCTGCGCCTCGAGCGCGTCCGCGGGGAGCGAGGTGGTCCACGCGCGCACCGCGGCGTTCGTCTCGTCGGCGCGCGCACCGCGACCGAGCATGGTGTACAGCGTCTCGTCGCCGGTGAGATCGTCACGCCCCATCGCGCCCAGGAGCCCGATCCACTGCGCGACGGTGACCGTCGTGATGCCCACGTACCTGCCGTCGGCGGTCGGCTCGTTGCCCGGGATCATCACCCACCGGAACGCACCCGCCCGTGCCCCCGGGAAGCGCGCCATGAGCGTGGGCGCGGTGAGCAACGTCATCTGCATCGCTTCGAGCTTCGAGACGTCGACGGTCTCGGGCGTACCGGTGCGCGACGCGCGGTACCACGCCGTCATCGCGCTGAGCGCGGCGAAGGCGCCGGTGACGTACTCACCGAGGTCTCCACCGAGCGTCAAGGGCGGGAGGTGCGCGTGCCCCTTGCCCGACAGGCTGCCGCTGCGCGCCTGGAGCACCGGTTCGGGCAGCTCGAGTCCGTCGTCGGG
>DASUMP010000303.1:0-3042 GCA_036277635.1 Acidimicrobiia bacterium
CGACACGGTGCTCGAGCGGGCCGGCCACGTCGACGTGGTGTTCGGCACTCACAACCTCGCGCACGCGCCCGCGCTGCTCGCCCGCGCCCGCACCGAGGGGCCGATCGTCGAGATCCTCGACGAGCACGAGGCGTACCCCTCCGCGCTGCCGGCCCGCCGCGAGGTCGACCACAGCGCGTGGGTCACGATCCAGATCGGCTGCGACAACTCGTGCGCGTTCTGCATCGTGCCCGCGGTGCGCGGCGCCGAGGTGAGCCGCCGGATGGGCGACATCGTCCACGAGGTCGAACAGCTCGCGGCCGACGGGGTGGTCGAGATCACGCTGCTCGGCCAGAACGTCAACTCCTACGGGCGCGACCTCGGCGCGGGGCAGTGGTCGCCGCGCTTCGCCGACCTGCTGCGCGCGATCGACGCGGTTCCCGGCATCCGCCGGGTGCGCTTCACGTCGCCGCACCCGAAGGACCTGCGGCCCGAGACGATCGCGGCGATGGCCGAGTGCGACACGGTGTGCGAGCACCTGCACCTCCCGCTGCAGGCGGGCAGCGACCGCACGCTCGCGCGCATGCACCGCGGGTACACCGCCGAGCGCTACCTCGAGCGCCTCGCCGCCGCGCGCGCCGCGATCCCCGACCTCGCGGTGACGACCGACCTCATCGTCGGGTTCCCCGGCGAGACCGACGCCGACTTCGCGCGCACCCTCGACGTGGTCGAGGCCGCGCAGTACGACGCGGCGTACACGTTCGTGTTCTCGCCGCGCCCCGGCACCGAAGCCGCGGAGATGGTCGACGAGTTCGTCGCGCCCGACGTCGCCCAAGACCGCATGCGCCGCCTGGTGGAAGTGGTCGAGCGCGCCGCGCTGGCGCGCCACGAAGCGCGGGTCGGCCGGGTCGAGGAGGTCCTCGTCGAAGGGCCGTCGAAGAAGGACCCGGCGGTGCTGTCGGGCCGCACCCGCCAGAACAAGCTGGTGCACTTCGCGCCGGGCACCGAGTCGTTCGCGGGCGGCGACGTGGTCGAGGTGCGCGTCACCCACGCGGCTCCGCACTGGCTGCGCGGCGACCTCGTCGGTCGCGTCGCGTCGGCGCCCCGGCGCCGGGTGCGCATCCCTGTCGCGGTCGCGGGCGTGTGAGCGGGCGGAGCAGCGCCACGCCCCGGCACCTCGCGCTCGTCGGTCCGACCGCGTCGGCCAAGAGCGCGATCGCGATGCGCGTGGCCGAGACGTTCGGCGACGTCGAGATCGTGTCGCTCGACTCGATGCAGGTGTACCGCGGCCTCGACATCGGCACCGCCAAGCCCACGCCTGACGAGCGCGCCCGGGTTCCGCACCATCTCGTGGATGTCGTGGAGCCGCACGACGACTGGTCGGTCGCCCGCACGCAGCGCGCCGCGCGCGACGCGGTCGCTGACATCGAGGCCCGCGGCAAGCGCGCGCTGCTCGTGGGCGGGACGGGTCTCTACGTGCAAGCGGTCGTCGACGACCTCGCGATCCCGGGCGAAGACCTCGCGATCCGCGCCGAGCTCGAAGCGTTCACGTCGGAGCCGGGCGGGATGCTCGCCGCCTACCAAGAGCTCACCGCGCGCGACCCGCTCGCCGCGAGCCGCATCGACGAGCACAACCAACGCCGCGTCGTGCGCGCGCTCGAGGTGATCCGCAGCACCGGGCGTCCGTTCTCGTCGTTCGGTCCCGGCCTCGACCGCTACGGACCCACCGCGTTCGACGTCGCGCTCATCGGGATCTGGCTGCCGCGCGACACGCTGGCGCGCCGCATCGAATCGCGTGTCGACGCGATGCGCGCCGCCGGGTTCGTCGACGAGGTGCGCGCGCTCGCGGCGCGTCCCGCCGGCCTGTCGCGCACGGCCGCGCAGGCGATCGGCTACCAGGAGCTGCTCGCGCACCTGCGGGGCGAGCTCGCGCTCGACGACGCGCTCGCGCTCGCGGTGCGGCGCACCCGCTCGTTCGCGCGACGCCAGCGCATGTGGTTCCGGCGCGACCCGCGCATCACGTGGCTCGGCACCGACGACGACCCGATGGTGCTGACGGCCGGTGTCCTGGCCCGCTGGACCCCGCCGACCGCCGCCCCCGACCCCGACCCCGACTCCGCGGTCCTCGCCGCACCCCGGGCCTGACCATGCACCTCCACAAGCTCCACGCGACCGGCAACGACTTCCTCGTGTACTCGCTGCTCGACGGTGCGCCGCCGCCGTCGGCGGTGCTGGCCGCCGCGCTCTGCGACCGCCACACCGGCGTCGGCGCCGACGGTCTGCTCCTCCTCGGCCCGGGGTACGACGGCGCCGACTGCACCATGACGCTGCACAACGCCGACGGCGGCCTCGCCGAGATGAGCGGCAACGGGAGCCGCTGCCTCGCGTGGGCCGCGGCGCGCGCGGGGCTCGGCACCGACACCGAGCTCGTCGTCGACACCGGCGGCGGCCGGCGCACCATCCGTCTCGAACGCGACGCGACCGGCGAGGTCGTCGCGGCCGAGACCGACATGGGTCCGGTCACGTTCGATCCCGCCGAGATCCCGCTCGCCGCCGACAGCCCGTTCGGCCTCGAAGCGACGTTCCACGGCACCCTCTACGAGGGCGACGCCGCCGGCGTCGGCAACCCGCACTGGGTGCTGTTCGTGGAAGACCCCGCGACCGCGCGCGTCACCCAGCACGGCCCGCACCTCGAAGTCGACGAGCGGTTCCCGAAGCGCACCAACGTCGAGTTCGTGCGCGTCGACGACCGCACCCACCTCACCATGCGGGTATGGGAGCGCGGGGTGGGGGAGACGCAGTCGTGCGGCACCGGCGCGTGCGCGAGCGTCGCGGTCGCGCACCGGCGCGGCCTCGTCGAGCCCACCGTCGACGTCGCGGTGCTCGGCGGGACGCTGCGCGTCACCGTCGGCGCGACGGTCACGCTCGCCGGACCCGTCGTGCACGTGTTCGACGTGGACGTCGATCCCGATCGGCTCGGATGAGTCCCACGCGACGCTCGCCGGGCCGGCAACGGCGACGCCTCACCGCGACCGAGATCGACCTCGCGGTCGTCCAGCAGCG
>DASUMP010000304.1:0-9638 GCA_036277635.1 Acidimicrobiia bacterium
ACCGTGAACGGATCCGGCAGTTCTCCGCGATCTCGCTGCTCAACCTCCTCCGCCTCCGACTCGACGTGCTGTCGTGACGCGCGCGTTCCTCGCGTTCCGTCCGCCGGATCCTGTGCTCGACGCGCTCGAGGCCGTGGCCACGGACGCGCGCAAGACGATCCGGGTCGGACGTTGGACCCGCCGCGACCAGTGGCACCTCACGATCCAGTTCTTGGGCGACCAGGTCGAGGTCGGCCCGGTGATCAACGCGCTGCGCACCCTCGACGGACGCGCCGCGCCGATGCAGCTCGGCGGCGTGGGAGCATTCCCGCGCGACCGGCGCGCCGGCGTGCTGTGGGTCGGTGTCGTCGCAGGCGCCGAGTGGATCGGCGCGCTCGCCCGCGAGGTGGGCGCGCAGCTCGCGTCGGTCGGGTACGCGCCCGACGACCGTCCGTTCCATCCGCACGTGACCATCGCTCGGCTCGAACCCGCGCAAGACCTGCGGGGCCCGATCGCCGGCTTCGACCGCCCGGCCGTCGGCCCGGCGTGGCAGCCGACCGAGCTGGTGCTCTTCGCCAGTCGCACCGACGCCGACGGCGCCCGCTACGAGCCGCTCGCCACCTTCCCCCTCACCTGATCGGCCCCGCCGGCCACCGCCGCGGCGCACCGCGGCCACCGGACGGGCGCCCGTCGCAGTCCCGGTAACGTCGTGCGGGTGATCGAAGCGCTCGACGCGGTCGTCACGCGCGTGGACGAGGCGGTGCGGCGCGCGGTCGCGACCTCGGCGCCGCCGATCGTCGTGGTGCACGGAGCGCACGGATCCGGTCGCACCACGATCTGCGAGCGGCTCGTCGCCGCGCGCGACTCCTCGCACGTGGTCCGGGTCGATCGGTCGGCCGCCGACCCCGAGGCGGTCCGTGCTGCGGTCGCCGGTCGCAACGGGACGCCGACGCTCGTTGTCGTCGACGACGCCGACCTGCTCGATGCGAAGGTGCGGCGCGCCGTGTTCGACGTGACGCACGACGCCTCGCGCGCCGGCACGACGGTGAGTGTGCTCACGGCGACCGACGTCGGCCGCCTCGACATCGCCCCCGACGCCGCGACGTGGGTCGAGTCCGTCGAACTGGCGCTGGCCGACCTCGCGACGCTCGTGCGCACGGTGCGCGGCATCGGTCCCAGCGAATTCGCGCTGCGCCGGCTCGCGACGCTCACGAACGGCAACCTGCGCACGGCGGTCGAGCTCATCGCGGCCCTCGACGATGCGCAGCTGCGCGCGGGCGTCGGCATCGATCTCGAGATCCTCGGGACGCTGCCGCACGGGCGTTTCGTGACCGCGCACCTGCGGGCGCTGCCGCCGGCCACGCAGCTCGCGCTGTGTCTGGTCGCGCACGGACCCGACGAGCCGTTCGCGGTGATCGAGCGTGTCCTCGTCGCGCGCGGCGGGTCGCCGAGCGATCTCGGTCCGGCCGAGATCGCCGGATGGGTCGACGTCGGCCCGCGGGGTGTGCACTTCCGACACCCGATCGAGCTGGCCGCGGCGCGCGTCCTCGCGCCGTTCGCGGTGCGGCGCGACCTCGTCGCCGCGCTCGCCGCGTGCGCGCCGGCCGAGCGCGCCGCGTGGTACGAGGCGCAGGTCGCCGCCGCGCCCGACGACGACCTCGCGGTTCGGCTCGACCACCTCGCGTCGGCGGAGCTCGCGGGCGGAAGGCCGCGGCGCGCCGCGGAGGCGTGGCGGCTCGCGGCCGAATTCCGCAGCGGCGACGCCAGCGACGACCTGCTGCGCGCCGCACACGCCGCGCATGCCGGCGGCGACCCGGGGGCGACGGCCGAGCTCGCCGCGGTCCTCGTCGCCGAGCCGCGCGCCGCCGGGGTCTTCGGCGAGGCCCGCCGCCTGCAGGGCAACGTCGCGCTCTGGAGTGGGCTCACCGACGCCGCGTACCAGCTGCACCGCGACGCGGAGCCGCTCTGGGACGACGCGCCCGTGGTGGCGGCGTCGATGACGCTGCAGGCGACGGTGGGCGCGCTGCATCACGGTCACCTGTCGGCCGCGGCGGTCATGGCGGACCGCACCGCCGACCGGACGCGAGCGCTCGGACCGCTGGGGCTGGCCGCGCGCGCCGCCGCGGGCTACTGCCGCACGCTGCTCGGCGACGCCTCGGGCATCGGCGAGGTGCTCGCAGCGGCCGAGCTCCACGAGCGGTTCGAGCCCTTCGCCGCGCGCGACCCGAACGTGTTCTCGTTGACGTCGTGGGTCGGGCGCATGCTCGACGAGAGCGGCGCGCCCGACGCCGCGCTCGCCATGCTGTCGTGGACGATCGAGCGCGCCCAGGACGCGCGGGCGCCCGGCTTCGAGGTGATGCCGCTCGTGCACCGCAGCGCGCTGCATTTGCGGCGTGGGCGCACCGCGGACGCCACGCGGGATGCGCACCGGCTGCACGCGCTGGTCGCCGACGTCGGTGAAGCCGAGCAACAGATCTCCGCCGCCCTCGTCGCGGCGCGCGTCGAGGTCTTCGCGGGTGACGACGGCGCGCTCGACCAACTGCGGACCGTCACGGCGCGCAGCAAGGGGCCGGCCGCGCTCGAAGCGCTCGTCGCGCTCGGGCAGGCGCAGCTGGCGATCGGCGATGCACCGTCGGCGATCGCGACGCTGAGCCGCGTCGAGTCGTGGAAGCGGGTGATGCGGCTCGAACATCCGGGGTTCGCCGCACATCGCGCCGATCTGGTGGAGGCCCTGGTGCACGGGGGAGAGATGGGGCGCGCAGCAGAGTTGGCTCGCGTCCAGGCGGCGACGAGCGAATCGTGGCCCGACCCGTTCGTGCGGGGTCTGGCCGCCCGCTCCACCGCGCTGGTCGCGCCCGACCTCGACGCCGCGGAGGCGGCCTTCGCCGTGTCGATCGGCGAGCTGCGCGGCGCGTCGGCCGACTTCGAACGCGCGCGGACGCTGCTGTGTCTCGGCGCGCGCCGACGCCGGAAGGGTCGGCGCGCGACGGCGCGGGATCCGTTGCGGGAGGCCGCCGACCTCTTCGAGCGCCTCGAGGCGAAGCGATGGGCGCAGCGCGCCCGCGCCGAGCTCCAGGCCACCGGCATCGGCGGCGCCCCTCGACCGCCGTCCGGTCGCGCCGGCGCCGAGCTCGGGGCGCTCTCCGACCGCGAGCGTCGCATCGCGGAGCTGGTGGCGCATGGGTCGACCAACCAAGAGGTCGCGGTCGCGCTGCACCTGAGTCGCAAGACGATCGAGAACCACCTCACGCGCATCTATCAGAAGCTCGGGCTGCGTTCGCGCACCGAGCTCGCGCGCGCGGTCGACTCGGCGCGCTGAGCCCGGGTGGGCCGCGGGCCGGACGTCAGCGCGCCCGACCCGCGTGCACCATCAGGTTGCCGCCCGCGAGCTGTTGCAGGATCGTGCGCTGGCCATCCCAGTTCGACGAGAACAGCAGCAGCTGCGTGGTGGTCGCAGTCTTGCCGGAGCCGACCTTGCGGATGTCCCAGAGCGCGAAGCTCACGACGTCGAGCCTCTCGCCCTCGCCGCGGTCCTCCATGCGCATCTGCAGCACGAAGTTGCCGCCGATCACGTCGGGGCTGGCCTCGTCGGTGACGTCGGTGATGTTGGCCTTCGCCTCGAACTGTGCGCCGATCCCCGCCGCACCGAGCGACGTCGTCGAGTTCGACTTGATCTGGTACACCCGATCGCCCTGCCGCACGATGATGTTGGCGCCCCCGATCAGGTTCGTGCGCTTCGTGTTGAACTTCACGTGGAACCCGAAGTTCGCCTTCGTGCCGGGGTCGCCCGCGTACACGCCGGACGAGCGGTCGAGCACGAGGTAGCCGCCACCGGTGATGAACTCGTCGAGCGGGCGGGCGATGGTGACGACGGCGTCGTCGGTGGTCTCGTCGCGCGAGTAGTAGCCGCCGATCACGGTCGCGACGGTGTGCTCGACCGCGTCGGCGGCGATGCTCGACGTCCAGTCGCAGGTGCCCACGCCGATGCTGGTGTCGGCGTCGAACACGTCGAACGGTGCGAACACCTCGTCGATGGCTGGCGCGGCGCACAGCGTCGTCGGCGTGGTGGCCCGCTCCCGGAACGTCATCGTCGCGTTGCGGATGTCGCCGGGCCACGGGTCCCACTGCGGGTCGGTCTCGGGCACCGCGCTCGTGATGTCGCGCACCGTCGCCCGCAGCTCCACGGTCGCCGACCCCGACTCGGCCGACTCCGTGGCCGCGAACGTCGTCCCCTCGTACCAAGTGCGGGCGTCCTCGGGGAGCACCGTCACGCGCAGCACCACGCCGGACGCGCCGGTGTCGTCGTCGACGACCGAGAGCACGAGGTCGTAGGTGCCGGGCGCGATGTCGGTGTGGATCCCCGACGTGGCATCGGCCACCGCTGAGACGTCCCACGTGCAGCGCTGGTGCACGGGCGCGATCGGTGCGCACTCGGGATCGCCCGCGGCCAACCATCCCGGGGTCCCGAACGTGCCGGCGAACGACGTGCGCAGCGCGAGGTCGTCGGCCGCGACGTCGTCGGCGACGATGCGGAACGCGCCGGCGTCGCCGGTCGTCGGATCGCCGCCGAGGGGGTCGCTGTACTGCACCTCGATCGTGGCGACGCCGTTCGCGTCGACCGACGCGTCCGGGAACGTGACCACCGGCGCGCCGTTCACGACCCGCAGATCGGCGGTCGTCGTGGTCGCGCCGGTGTCGTCGTCGGTGACCACGACCGAGATGCCGTCGGTGACGTCGTCGAACGGGGTGCCGGTCGGGTCGTCGTCGAGGTAGGTGTGCTCGACGGTCACCGGCGACTGCACCGTCGGCAGCGTGGTCGTCGTCCCGTCACCCCAGTGCACGACCGCGCGGTGGCTGTCGGCCGCGACGTCGGTGAACGAGAACGCGAGCGACACCGACTCGCCCTCGTCGGCGACGAAGCGATCGTCGGCGTCGAGGCTCGTGATCGTCACCTCGGGAGCGACGTTGCGGACCTCGATCGTCGTGAGCGCGGGTCCCGCCGCGGTCGCGGTCGACGCGCTGACGGTGTACCCGTCGGACGCGGTGCCGGTCGGGTCGTCGTCGGCGTAGCTGTGCGTCGCCGAGAACGACCCGCCGGTGACGCCGGTGAGTGTCTCGCTCGAGCCGTCGCCCCACGCGAGATCGATGTCGATCGGCTCGGTGGCGGCCGGCGTGATCGTCCCCGAGACCGTCACGGCCGCGCCCTCGTCGACCGGTCCCGCAGGCGCGAGCTCGAGCACGAGCGGCGTCGCCGCGCCCCCCTGGATGGAGGCGAGCCAGCCGGGCGCCGTTTGCTCGCCGGTGCACTCCACGTCTTGCTCGCCGAACGTCAGGAACAGCTCCAACAGCTCGGAGACGATCGTCTCGACTCCCGCTTGTGGAGTCGTGAGATCGAGCGCGACGTCGAAGCCGTACTGCTGGCCGAGCACGGAGAGCAGCAACAAGATGCGTACGTCGCCCGCGCCGGCGCCCGCGGTCCACGCGAACTCGGCGCACTCGACGTCGAGGAAGCGGGCATCGGCGAGCCGGTCGGCGAGTCCGTAGAGATACTCGTCGATCCCGAGGCCCGCGATGTTCGGGACGAGATCGAGGTCGGTGATCGCGTCGACCACCCCGTCGTAGATGTCTTCGAGCGCGGCGCTCCACGTGGGCGGCATCGCGACGGAGACGAAGTCGCCGATGTCGGGCAACGTGATCGTGACGACGCACTCGTCGCCGTCGAGCGTGCCGGGCGGCCAACACCAGAAGTCGGGCGTGTAGCGGTCGCCATCACTGTCGATGCAGCGGTCGTCGTCGGCGTCGTACTCGTCGAACCAGTTGCACGAACGGTTGGCGTCGGTTCGGTACTCGTACGGCTCGCCGTTCACGAGCTGGTCGAAGGTCGGGAGCGGGGCGCCGGCGGGCAGCACGTCGTCGTCGACGAACTCGACGAAGTCGATGAAGCCGTCCATCCAGTCCGGTAGCGCGACACCCGCGTTCGCGAGCGCGTCGCGCGCTTCGGCGAGGTTGCCGATCGGGTCTTGGGCCAGCAGCTCGAGCGCGGCGTCGAAGTCGTCGAGCGAGCTCGCGACACGTTGGAGCTCCGAGCGCACCGCATTCTGGACGTACGAGTCGAAGTCCGCGCGCAGCGCCGCGTGCAGGGCCATGTCGCTCTGCAGCTGCGGCGGGAACAGCGGGTCGAGACGCAGCTCGAGGCTGCCGTCGACCTGCACCTCGAACGCGTCGAACGCCGACAGGTAGCCGAAGAAGTCGACCTTCGCGACCGGCACCAGCTCGAGGCGCATCGCGAGCCGGCCTGCGCCGAGGTCCTCGACCACGACACCACCCGACACCGCGAGGATCGGCGCCTCGCCGAGCTTGAGACGGAGGTCGATCAGCCCGCCTTCCCACCGCACCGGGCCGATCCCGAACTCGCCGACCGAGCCCGACGCGAAGATCCCGTCGAGGCCGATCGTCACGTTCACCGACGCGAAGCAGCCGAGGTCCTGGTTCGCGAGGCACTCCGCGGGATCGACCTCGGCGCCGAACGGACGGCACGGACCGTCGGTGGGCACGTCGCCGCCGGCGCCGTCGCGCTGCGGGTCGATCCACAGCTCGCCCGCGAAGCCGATGCGCGGCTCGAGGCACAGGTCGGCGTCGGACGCGATCGCGAACATGAACTCGACGTTCTGGAACTCGACGTTCGGCAGCGCCGACACGTCGAGCCCACTGCCCGGCGGCGGCGGGAAGATCGCTTCCTGCAACGCCGCGACGTCCGCAACGCCGATGCGACTCACGTACGCCCGCAGCCCCTTGAAGTTGGGGACGAGCGACACGCCCGGCGGTCCGGGGATCGGTTGGATCGTCACACCCGCGCCGAAGGACGCCTGCAGCACCGTGTTCGGCGTGTCGGGGTCGCCGTTGTCGATCTCGATCTCGCCGAGGAACCCGGCGTTGACAGTGACGCCGGTGCCGGTCGCGCCGGGCAGCTGGACCTCGACCTTCACGACGAGGTCGTTGATCACGAGCCACTCGAAGCCGGGCACGCCGAAGGGCTGCTGCCAGCCGTTCGGCGCCGAGAGCCCGCCGAGCAGGGACACCTTCACGCCGGCCGGCGTGAGCTCGAGCGCGGAGCGCACGCGGAACTGCAGCCGGTCGTAGCACCAGGTCGGGTTGTCCTCGGGTGCGACCGATGGGTCCTCGAACTGCGCCATCGCCACGCTGGTCAGCGGGCAGGGGTCGCCGGACTCGATCGGCTCGGTGCCGTGCCGCCAGCGCGTGTTGAGGAGCCCTTCGACGAACAGCGCGATCTTCGGGTCGGTGCCGGCTTCGAGCTCTACGCCGAGCGTCAATGACCCGTCCTCGATGAACTCCGCCGCGTCGCCGGGCTCGAGGCGCGGCAGCGTGAGTCGCAGCCCGAGCTTCACTTCCGCGCCCGCGCCGGGGTCGAAGATCCCGGGCAGCGCGAGCGTGCCTTGGAACTGGATCCCGCGTTCTGCGTCGAGCCACAGCGCTTCGGCGAGATCGGTGAGCGCGCCCGGGAACGTGATGTTCGCGAGCAGGTTCACGCCGGGCTCCAGGCCGACCGCGAAGTCGCAGTCCGCTGCGGTCGCGCCGGGTGCGCACCCGTAGAGCGGCGCGAAGAACTCGAAGCCGTCCTTCGAGAGCTGCGTCGAGGTCGACTCGAAGCCGCCGACCGGCGCCGCGAGCACGCCGAGCGTCGGGAGCTCGATGCCGTCGAGCACTTCGGGCGGCGCCGGGTCGGTCGGGTTCGGCGCGAGCAGCTGCCCGAGCGTGACGCCGTCGGTCGGCCGGGCGCCGAAGAAGAACCGCGGCGTCGTGCCGCCGGCCTCGACGTACAGGTACGACGTGATGTCGCCGAGGAACCCGAGGTTCGCGCCCGCGAACGACTCGAAGGTGACCGCGCCGGTGGTGTCGACCGTCACCGCGAAGACGAGGTCGTCGAGCTGGAGCGAACCGATCGCGCCGGTCAGGTCGGGTGCGGCGCCGAGCTCTTCGGCGATGGGCGCCAGCAGCGCGCCGATCGGCACCGTGCTGCCGTCCTCGCCGAACGCGATGCGGAACTGCACCTGGGCGTCGTCGGTGACGCCGAGACGCGCCTCGACCCGTCCGACGCTCGGCTCCGCGCAGCCCGGCGCGCACAGCTCGAACGTGGAGGTGAGCGCGGCGTCGAACGCGGCCGCGCCCCCGGCGTTCTCGGTGATCGACGCGCCGATGCCGAGCGAGGTGAGGTCGAGCCACTCGACGCCGAAGGGGTCGTCCCACGTCGTGTTCGACGTGCCCTGCACGCCGACACTGATCGTGCCGTCGATCGTGCGAGTGAACGTCGCGAGCGTGTCGAAGTCGAAGTCGAAGACCTGGTCGTCGTCGACGTCGGCGGAGATCACGGTGCGGGCTCCGACGGTGATCCCGCCGACGAGGGGGTCGCTGTCGTACTCCACGGTGAACGTCCAGGGCCCGGTGCTCAGCCACTCGGGCAGGAGGCTGTTCACGCCACCCGACTGCGGCACCTCGGCGCGCAGCCGCACCTGGTCGAGCGATACCGGATCGGTGCCTTCGACCGACGAGAACGTGAGACCGAGCTTGCCGTAGAGATCCACGACCGAGTCGTCGTCGGGATAGTCGAAGGTCTGGCCCACGACGTCGCCGAGCTCCGCAAGGTCGAACTTCGCGAGCAGCGCGAGCGTCGCATCGAGCTCGAGGTCCTCCGGCAGCTCGTCGACGCACGTGTCGCAGCCGGCGAAGAAGCGCAACGGGATGCCACCGAGGCGCAGGTCGTTGCGCCCGAGCGTCTCGCCGTCGGGGAGTCCCGACACCTTGGCGAGCACGAACTCGGGGAGCTGGAGCGCGCCCGCGATCGTGCCCCAGTCGCCGTTGACGAGCTCGCCGAGCGTGATCGTCGTCGCGTCGGGGTCGGTGTTGTCGACGCGGACTGCCGTGATGAAGTGCTCGCCCTTGCTTCCTCCCGAGTCGTACGCGAACAGGTAGGAGACCGCGATGTCGCTCGTGCCGAACGTGGTCGTGCCGGTGACGTCGAGCCACGTGCGCGGCGACGGTCCGTCGTCGTCCCAATGGAACGCGAACGCCACGTCGGACACCGACGTCTCGCCCGCCAGCGTCTCCTGGGTCTCCGCGTCGGCAGCGAGGAGACCGCTCACCTGCAGGATGTCGGCGACGCTCAGCGGCGCGAGCGCCTCGACGTCGAACTCGACGACGGGCGAGAAGTCGCCTTCCTCGCTCTCCCACTCGAGGCCGATGGTGAACGCGAGGGGACGGTCGGTCCCGTTGATCTCGAACTGGACGGTGTCTTCGATCGTGATCTTCCAGCCGCCGAGCTGGAGCACGTCGTCGGGACGCTCGATCGTGACCGTCGCGTCCTCCATCGTGACCGGACCGAGGTCGCCGAGGCCCGGCACCTTGATCGGCAGCTCGTCGGGGACGAACGCGTCGACGGCCTGGTCGAACGCCATGCCCCCGAGGTCGATCAGCGTGTCCGGGTCAGCGAGGCTCTCAGGGTTGAGGACGACGTCGCGGATGCTGGTCTCGGCGCGGGCCGGCGCCGCGCCGCCGAGCGCGAGCACGAGCGCGAGCACCACGACGGGGAGGAGTCGCAACCCCCACCGCAGCCGCCGTCGCGCGTCCGACCCACTCCGGTGCCG